>NZ_JAPEMT010000001.1:2972500-3215132 GCF_026342435.1 Streptomyces sp. NBC_00237
CAAAAACGCGTTTGTGCAGCGTGCTGCGGGGTCCTCGCCGCCAGGAGAGGTGCGCACCCCCGCCATAGACTCGACGGTGTGTCCGACCTCCCCTCTTTGGCCCGCTTCGGCGGCCTTGTCGCCTCCGATCTGCGCGATGTCACCAGTGATCCGGCGGCCCTCGACTCGTCCGGCTTCTGGGCCGTCGCTGCCGACTTCGAAGGCCGGCTCGTCTGTGCCCGCTTCGGAGACGTCCGTACGGAGCCCGTGCCCGCCCCCGTCCCCGGCGCCTGGCGGGGCCCCGGCGCCACCGGCTGGACGTCTTCCCTGGACCGCGCCGCCTACACCGCCGGAGTCCGCCGGATCCGCGAGCACATCGCGAAGGGGGAGGTCTACCAGGCCAACCTCTGCCGCGTACTGAGCGCGCCCGTCGACCCCGGTGCCGACGTCGACGCCCTCACCGCCCTCCTCGCGCGCGGCAACCCGGCCCCCTATGCAGGAACGATCCGGCTGCCCGCGTACGGCGTGGAGATCGCCACCGCGTCCCCGGAGCTCTATCTGCGCCGCGCGGGGCGCACCGTGGAGTCCGGGCCCATCAAGGGCACCGGGAAGACCGAGGCGGACCTCCTGGAGAAGGACCACGCGGAGAACGTGATGATCGTCGACCTGGTCCGCAACGACCTCGGCCGCGTCGCCGTCACCGGCTCCGTCACCGTCCCGCAGCTCTGCGAGGTCGAACCGCACCCGGGCCTGGTCCACCTCGTCTCCACCGTGCGCGCCGAGCTGGGCCCGGGGGAGGGCTGGGCGGGGCTCCTGGCCGCCACCTTCCCGCCCGGCTCCGTCACCGGGGCGCCCAAGGCCAGCGCCCTGGAGATCATCAAGGCGCTGGAGACCGCGCCGCGCGGCCCCTACTGCGGTGGCATCGGCTGGGTCGACGCCGACCGGCGGACGGGCGAGCTGGCCGTCGGCATCCGCACCTTCTGGATCGACCGCACCGCTCCCGGCGGCCCGCTCCTGCGGTTCGGCACCGGAGCGGGCATCACCTGGGGCTCCGACCCCGAAAGGGAGTGGGCGGAGACCGAGCTGAAGGCCGCCCGCCTGCTCGCGGTAGCGTCGGGTGCGTACGAGGTCACAGTGCGTACGAGTTGCGGATGAACGGTTGAGAGAGAAGGCCATGGCATGAGCGACGGCATGAAAATCTGGGTCAACGGAGGGCTGGTCGACGCCGACGCGGCCCGGGTTTCCGTCCTCGACCACGGGATCACCGTGGGCGACGGCGTCTTCGAGACCATGAAGGCCGTCGACGGGACGGCCTTCGCGCTCACCCGCCACCTGGACCGGCTCACCTCCTCCGCCCGCGGCCTCGGCCTGCCCGACCCCGACCACGACGAGGTCCGCCGGGCCTGCGCCGCCGTCCTGGCCGCCAACCCGATGCCGCTGGGCCGGCTCCGCGTCACGTACACCGCAGGCGTCTCGCCGCTCGGCTCCGACCGGGGGGACGCCCCCGCCACGCTGGTCGTCGCGCTCGGCGAGTCCACGCGCCGCCCCGACTCCACCGCCGTGATCACCGTCCCCTGGACGCGCAACGAGCGCAGCGCGCTGGCCGGGCTCAAGACCACCTCGTACGCCGAGAACGTCGTGGCCCTCGCCCGAGCGCGCGAGAACGGCGCCTCCGAGGCCCTCTTCGCCAACACCGTCGGGCAGCTCTGCGAAGGCACCGGGTCGAACGTCTTCGTCGTCCTCGACGGGCAACTCCTCACCCCGCCCGTCGCCTCCGGCTGCCTGGCGGGCATCACCCGCGCCCTCGCCGTGGAGTGGACCGGAGCGCGGGAGGCCGACCTGCCCCTGGACGTACTGGAGCGCGCCGAGGAGGTCTTCCTGACCTCGACCCTGCGCGACGTGCAGGCCGTCCACCGCGTCGACGGGCGGGAGCTGCCGGGTGCGCCCGGGCCGGTGACCGCCAAGGCAATGCGCGTCTTCGACGAGCGCGCCGGGGACGACCTCGACCCGTAGGGCTCCGGGGGCCGTCGCGCAAAACGTGATGACGAGCGGGCCCGGCAGGGGTACAACTCCCGTGATGACGACGACCCTACGGCCGACCGGGCCGCTCCGGACCAGTGACGACGGCGCGCGCTCGCGCCACTACGAAGTGTGCGTGAACAGCCGCCCCGTCGGCACCGCGCACATCGAGACCGTGCCCGACTTCGGCACCACAGTCGGCCGGATCACCGCGCTGCACATCGACGAGCCGGACCGCCGCCGGGGCCGCGGCACGGTCGCCGCCCTCGCCGCCGAGGAGGTCCTGCGCGGCTGGGGCTGCGACCAGATCACGGTCGCGGTGCCCGCGGACGCCGGGCCCGCACGGCGCATGGCGACGGCCCTCGGCTACGTCGAACGCAGCCGCAACATGCTCAAGGACCTCCCCGCCGCCCCGCCGCCGCTTCCCGGGGGCGTGACGTTCCGTCCCGTGACGCAGGCCGAGTTCGACGCCTGGCGCGAGAAGGACGTGGCGCACTTCGCGCAGAGCTGGGTCGACCGGGGGCTGACCGCCGCACAGGCCCGCGCCAAGGCCGAGGCCAGCCAGCGCCGGTTCCTTCCCGGGGGACTGGCCTCCCCCCACACCTGGATCAGCCACCTCCTGTGCGACGGCACACCGGTCGGCCTGCTCTGGCTCGGCCGTCACGAGATCGCCCCCGGTGAGCGGACCGCCTTCGTGTACGACGTCGAGGTCGACGAGCAGCACCGGGGCCGGGGATACGGCCGGGCCCTGATGACGCTGGCCGAGCGGATCGCCCTCCAGGCCGACGAGACCCGCATCGGCCTGCACGTCTTCGCCGGAAACACCCCGGCCCTGCGCCTCTACGAGTCCCTCGGCTACCGCACGACGAACGTGAACAGCTTCAAGCGACTGCTCTAGTCGCGTCGGTCACGCCCGGCCAGCAGCCCGTCCGCGATCTCCTCGATGCGCTCCCGCAGGCCCGTCTGGTCCTTGCTGCCGTCGAGGAGCTGCCCGCCGATCTCGTACGTCGGCGTGCCCGTCACCTTGATCGCCTTGCCCTCCGCCTGGTCGGCGTCCACGATCAGCATGTGCCGCCCGTCGATCAGGGCGGTGTCGAACTCCTCGGCGTCCAGACCGAGTTCGCCCGCCACCTCGATCAGGAGCGGCTTGCCGCGCTTGCCCAGCTCCTCGGTGCGGGCCAGCACCGCCGTCACGTACTCCCAGCCCTTCCCCTGCTCGTACGCCTCCTCGACGGCCTGCGCCGCGTCGTACGCGTGGGCGTGCTTCTCCAGCGGGAAGTGCCGCAGCCGGATGTCGATCCGGTCGCCGTAGCGGGCCCGCAGCGCGTCCAGGTCGGCGAGCGCGGTGCGGCAGTCGGGGCACTGGAGCTCGCACCAGACGTCCAGGACGACGGGGGAGGCGGGAGCTTCGGGGGCGGAGGGAGGAGTGTTGCTCATGGGGCCAGTCTCCCAGTCGTAGGGCGGCGGCCCCAACCGGGACCTGGGGAGGAGCCGCGTCCCGGAGATCTCCCTGAGACCGGGGCCGGGGATGGCCGCACGCGCGCCGGGCGGTGCAGGATGGAAGGGACCGTACTTTCCACCGCTGGAGGACCGATGCTGCTGGTTGAGACCGTCTGTTCCGCGGTGTCCGCCGCAGGACTGGGCATCGCCGCGATCACCGCGTACCGCAAGCGGTTCCTCACCGCGACCCGGCTGGCGGCCTACTCGCTGGTGCCCGTCGGCCTGGTGATGACCGGGGCCGTCGGCTGGCTGTCCGACATCGTCTTCAAGCCGGTCGTCTGGGCGGGACTCGGCGTCCTGGGCCTGGCCTGGCTGCTCTTCACCACCACCCGCTTCGTCGAACGCCGTACCGGCGGTACCCGCAAGGAGCGCAAGGCCGCGAAGGCGGCACAGCGCGAGGCCGTCGCTCCGGCGGCGTCCGCGCCCTCGCTCGGCGCGGGCAGCCCCGCGAGCGCGCCCCGGGCCCAGGCCGCACCGGCACCGGCTCCCGCGCAGGCCAAGGGCAAGAAGGCCGACGAGGACTTCTCCGACATCGAGGCGATCCTGAAGAAGCACGGGATCTGAGGGTGTCACCCAGGTTGCCAGTGGACTCCGTTTCCTTATGGATTCCGCTGGCAAGCGCGGGTGCACGTGGGTTCCGTTTTGATGTGAAACGAGTCGTGGGAACCCGCCTAAACGATCTACTGGGAGAAATCTGGGAGATCAACTTGCAGTTTAGGGGTTTTCGCGGGGGATGGGGCCGTACTCGCGGCGATCAATGACCGGCCTGAGCGAGTCTTCCCAGAGGGACTGCAGCGACTCGGCGATCTTGAGTTCCATTGCCAGCGTCGTGTGGGAGTACGTGCCTTCCACTCCGGGGAGGTCGTGGCCCATGCGCGCTTCTACCGCAACCCTAGGGTGTCCGGCCTCGTCGAGCCAGACCTTGTGAGAGTGCCGCCAGTCATGCGGCTCGATGTCTTCGATCCCCAGGACCGGTCGCACGCCCGGCTTCGCGCGCTTGCCCCTGCTGCGCTCCTTTGGCGGTCGGCCTGCCGCAGCTGGATGCCAGGAGTCTGAGTAGAAGAACTTTTCAATCAAGAGGCGTCCGCCGCGAGGGGCCCGGAAGACGAACGTACCGTCGTGCGATTCCGTCAGCTGGACGAGCAGGTCGGCCAAGAACGGTGGCAGGATCAGGCTGCGTGCCGAGCCGTACTTCGCAGGGATCAGTGTGGGCTTGCTGTCGACATACTGCGACTGAGACGTCAGCAGGATCCGCGAGCCTCCTGGCCATTGCTTCCAACGCCGCGTGTCAGGCATGGCGAACCCCGACTGCGCGAGAGGCACGTCGGGCACCTCCACATCCGGGCGACGCACGGGGAGGATCAGTCTGTCGCGCTCCAGGCCGGAGATCTCGGCGATACGCATCCCCGTGTAGGCGACGGTGAGGATGAGGACGAAGTGCGAGAAGCCGCGAACCTCCAGTGCGTTGCGGGCCATGAGAAGGGCTTGCCGGGGGGTCCCGATCGTGCGTTCGTCCTCCTTGGGCTTGGGGACGAATTTGCCGCGACGGCTGCCCTGACGTGACGGCACGGGGTTGTCGCTGCGGACCTTCGACGCCACGGCGTCGGTCATCATCAGTCGCAGCACGCTGCGGTAGCCCTGGATGGAGTTGCGCTTGTAGCCCTGCTCCCGCAGCTCGTTCTCCCAAGTGTTGTACGCCAGCGCCGTCACATCGCCCATGGCTACCGGGCCCCAGCGAGGGAGAATCACGGACCTCAAACGGCCTCGGTACTTCTCGTCGGTCAGCGGCCCGACGTCGATGGACTCGATCCAGAGATCTGCCCACTCAGCAACTGTGATCCGCCCGTCGCGCGGGTTGACGAAGGTCTTCCGGGCGACATCGGTCTCCAGGCCGGCGGCGAAGGACTTGGCGGCATTCCCGGTGTAGAACGGTTTGCCTTCGTCATCGCGCGACACCGAGCCGTAACGGCCGTTGGGCAGCTTGTACTTGCCGCGGTAGCGCCACTTCCGGAGGGTTTTGTCGTAGCTGCGTTTCTCGCTGTAGGCCACGGTGCACTCCCGTCGGTCTTCACCTGGCTGCCCGTCAGTGGGGGAGGGGCGGACAGCCAGGGAGGGGTGTGCCGTCACTCGTTGCCGCCGCTTGGGTGCGGAGGATCGGTGAGGCTGAGTGGCCCAATTCTATTGAGAGCTTTTCTCGTTGTAGGCCGCTTCGAGTTTCCTCGCCTCGACCTCGCTGACCAGCGCTTCGTTGATGTACACCGTCACGCGGTCGTCCTGCTGGTTAGCCCACGCCTGAATGTCGTGCGGCATGCCTGACACGCGAAGAACCAGGACTCGCATCGGTCCCCCATAACCATCCGAGTGTGGCCCTCTCGTCGGTATCAGGACATGACACCACACCCAATGCTCCGTTGTGGAGGGGTTGATGGGACTCAACGAACGTTTTGTTGCATCTAGTTGACAGAACCGGCAGATCCCTCCGCGCCGCCGATGCCCTCTAGTAGCTCCTGCGCCTTAGCCCACGCGATCACGTCCGCCCGGAGTTGGTCCGGAGAAGCGTCCGGTTGGCCCTTGACCACGATGACCATGCGCGAGTCCGTGCCCAACTGGATAACCGTGGTGTCCAGAAGAGGACCGGACGTCAGCTCGTGGATGATGCGGAGAGGAAGCCCTGAACCCGACAGCTCTGTAGGCGGAATGGATTGCCCGTCGATGGCAGGGGTCGGCTCGCCACCGTTGAGCACGGACTCGCCTGAGCCGCCCCGCCACCGCAGCGCCCGCTCGACCTTGGCGAGCGAGGGCGGGATGCGCTTGCGCTCGACGCCGGACTCCAGGTTCTGAATCGTCGATTCACTGACGCCGGCCGCCTCGGCAAGCGTCACCTGCGTGTACCCATTGGCTTCTCGGGCTGCCTCGATGGCCTTCGCCAGCCGCACCCAGTCCCTACTCATGGGTTCATCATGCCCGAGCGGTAGGCAACACGCACCCATCGATTCCCCCAAATGACCTGTATCGATCGGTGCAGGGGGCTCACTTTTGTTGCCTCATAAAGCGCCCTCCGGCGCACGCGGCGCACGCTTCGCGCCCATCTCTCGACACTCAAGGCACCCATCGACACCCAAAGAAGCCAGCGATACACCCAAGAAAACCTACGAAACACCTTGCGGACCCCGAGGTTGGCACTTACGTTGGGTGTTGTGACACCGAACGGAGCCGCAATTAGGTCCTTCCGTGAGTTGCGCGGACTGAGCCTGAGGCGGCTCGCACGGCTCATCGGCTGCGACCCCGGATTCCTCTCGCGCATCGAGACGAACCGGCAGGGAGCGGGGGACGACACGCTCACCCACATCGCCGAGGAGCTGCAAGTGCCGATCGAAGCCATCACAAGGGAGAAGCCCAGTGACCAGGAATGACCTGGCCATCGCCCCCACCCGGGCGCCCGCCACCCAGGACGGTCCCATCTCGGACGTGGTTCCGGCCGTAGCCGTCGACGCCCGGCTCATCTCGCGACTCATCGCCGCCGTCGAGGGGTTGTCCGTCCAGATGCGCAACGTAGACCCCGAGCTCCAGGTTTTCACGCCAGCCGAAGCGGCCGTGCTGTTCCAGAAGACCGAGAACTGGGTGAAGGAGGCGGTCCAAGACCGCCGCATCCCGTTCACCTACGTCGGCAAGTCGCCGCGTTTCACGCCCAAGCACATCCGCTGGGTCCTTGAGAGCGGCGAGCTCATGCCGCTCTCCACCGCCGCCTAACCGGCAAATCGGCCCCACCGCCGGGCCTTCACACACCGGCAGCAGGGCCTCCGCAGCATCCCTCACCACTGTGAAAGGAGGGAGCCACGTGCTCCCCATCATGCCCGACCTGCCCAATGAGCTGGTCCTCACCGAGTCCCGCACCATGCGCGCCCAGACCGCCGACCGCGTCGATGTCCTCGACAAGGTGAAGGCGCTGGCCCTGCTGCCGGACGGTGTGCACGCCACCACCGACATCGTCGCCTCGTACTTCGAGGTGGACATCGAGGCCATCAAGAGCCTCGTGAAGGACAACCGTGCCGAGCTGGAGAGCAACGACTACAGCGTCCTGGCCGGCGAGGAACTGAGGTCCTTCAAGGACCTCTGTGGAATCGAGTCGAAGGCCCGCTCGCTTGCTGTCTTCTCCCGGCGGACCCTGCTCAACGTCGGGCAGCTTCTGCGGGAGTCGAACGTCGCGAAGCAGGTCCGCACCTACCTCCTGGACGTCGAGGAGACGACCGCCCCGGAGAAGCGCCTGGAGGCGGTGGAGCGGGCTCAGCTCGCCAGCGCCCGCCTGGGTGCGATGGGTGTCGCGAAGCAGTTCGGGCTGGTGAATCCCTCCTATGTGGAGGCGATGGCCCGCACTGAGCTGGCGCGGATGAACGGCGAGGAGCCGGACATCGACCCTGCGGACATGACCATCACGTGCGACGAGTTCCTGGATGGCCGCATCGCGAAGGCTGATGTGGCGTCGGCGCGGACGCGGCTGGGTCGCACGGTGGCCGGACTGTATAGGGCCCGCTACCTGAAGGACCCGCAGAAGATCCAGCGGCCGATCCACGGTGTGCACCGTGAGGTCGCGGTTTACACGCATCGGGATCTGGATCTGTTCGACACGGCGTGGGTGGAGATCGCGCGTCACTACAACGTGCAGAACCCGATCGCGTTGGACGGTGCCGCATGATTGCCAGCCCGCGTACCAACCGCCCGATCCCGGACCGTGTGCTCCGGTTGATCGGCTCCCACCTCCCGGACCGCATCGTTGTCGCCCGCCGTGCCGCGTCGGATGCCTACGTCTCCTACACCCGATGCCGCACCCCGTTCACCGCCGAGGCCCGCGAGCGTGCGCTCGCCGAACTGGCCCGCGCAAACAAGACGTTGGCCGCGTACAACCCGGGGCTCGTCGTGACCGCGGGAGGTGCCCGATGAGCGCATCCGTGCCGTTCCTGAGCCATTCGGTCAAGGTCCAAATGTCCTTCTTGGCACCTGCCGACGCCCCCGACCTGCACGACCCGATCACCGGCCGGTCCCTTTCTCCGGTCCGCGTAGACCTCGAACTGCTCCGCCATGAGACACCCGAGCGCGGCGTCCGAGAGTCCGCCTTCGTGGCGGTGTTCGGCCCTCGGCGGTTGAAGTCGGGGAAGTTGGGCGCGGAGATCAGCTCCTTCCACTGGAACCACGACAGGGTTCGGCGCCACCTGAGCGACCTCGGTGGCGAGCGACCCGAGTGGCTGACCGCAGAGCTCGCGGAGCATCTGCCAGAAGGCTGGGACAGCGCACTTCTCCACCTGCCCGTCACGGCAGCGGGAGGCACCCGATGACGCACACCTTCTACCTCGCCGACTACGCGGGCGCCGTCGACGGCCCCTGGCTGTATCCGACGCCGGCCACGGCTCAGGGGCTCTGTGACGAGCTGGCCGCCCCTGATGCGGCGGGCCGCTCCTGGGACTGGATCGAGCTGGAGGGCGAGTGGGTGCAGGTGTGGACCCACTCCGACACGGACGCCCCGACCGGCCGGACCGGTGGCACGGTCACCGAGATCGACGGCACGGCCGTCCGTGACGCGATCCTGCGGGACGCCGCCGACCAGATGGACGGCGCGGCCAAGATCCTCACGGGCGGACCGCGTGCCGACCTTGTACCCGGTCTCATCGAGGCCGCCAGGGCGCTGCGTTCGGACACGACGGGCGGTGCGTCATGACCGACTACCCCGACATCGCCGCCCGGTTCGCCCGGAAGCAGGTGGCGGCATGAGCGCCCGCGAGAGCTTGATCGGGTTCGCGCTGGCGGCGCTGCCCAACGAGCCATCCTTCACGAAGTGCGAGGAGCTGGCCGACGCCTTCCGCACAGAGGTCATCGCCGAGCGCGACGCCCAGATCATCGCGTGGCTGGAGAAGAAGGCCCGCGAGTACGGCGACAACAACCGCGAGAACCGGGCGAAGGCCGAGGCCGTCGGGCGCATGGCCGACAAGCTCAGCCGGGGTGCCGTCCGAGACACGGAGGCGACGTCATGAGCATCGACCGCCTCGACGTCCCGGCCGCACAGGTCGCCTCCGACATGGCGGCCCTGATCGCCCGGCAGCGGCAGCAGCGGCTCGACGAGGAACTGCGCCTGGTTCAGGCCCACGACCTCGACGCATACGGCGACGCCGCGTTCCAGCACATCGCCATCAACTGGGGCCGCGTCAGCCTCGTCAAGAAGCCCCGGAGGACGTCATGAGTACGCCGACAACTGCGCAGATGAGCCGCCTGTGCTGCGACCTCGGACCGGGCGTCACGGTCGGCGATCCGCGCCGCGCCCGCTGGCAGCTGCACGTCGTGGTCTACGGGCCCGGCGACTGGCCGGCCCACTACTGGCCGGTCTCCCACCGCGACACCATCCCTACCCCGGACGAACGGGCCGCGGCCCTTGCCGAGTTCGGCTACCAGCCCGCCCCTGGCACGAGGTGGGAGTGGGAGGAGTCCGAGACCCCGCCCTACCACGGGCACCCTGCCCTGACCTCCGTGTTCGCCACCATCCGCATCGTCCCGATCGACCGGCCCGGGAGGACGTCATGAGCCGCTACCGCCGTATCGCGGACCGCGAGGAGTCCGAGATCGCCGAGGCCGACCGCCTGGCCCACCGCCTCTACGGCCCCGACGAGGACATCTGGCCCGAGCACGCCGTCAGCGGC
Organism: Streptomyces sp. NBC_00237; assembly: GCF_026342435.1. Classification (NCBI taxonomy): domain Bacteria; kingdom Bacillati; phylum Actinomycetota; class Actinomycetes; order Kitasatosporales; family Streptomycetaceae; genus Streptomyces; species Streptomyces sp. NBC_00237. The sequence continues at coordinate 2,982,682 of NZ_JAPEMT010000001.1, forward strand.
TACCTCGACACCCTCGCAAGCATCGCCGCCCGCTACCCGTACAACCACCGCAAGGAGGCCGCGTGATGGCCCACTACCGGCATGACGGACACCCCTACGACCTGGGCCGCAGCTACTGCGACGCGGCGGGCATCGAGTGGGCGTGGACAGGCCAGTGGACGGACGGGGAATTCCCGGAGCCGCTGATGCAGTCCACATACCGCGGCCGCTTCGACCGTGACACCCCGGTCCCGCTCCCCGACCTCTACCGGGACCACGGCGCGCTGCTGCCCGTGAAGGTGCCCGTCACCGCAGAGATGCGGCGCGCTGCTCTCGTCGGTTTCGTCGCCGAGTCCGGTCCCTCGTCGTACTTCCTGCGGGGAGGGGCGGCATGAGCGTCATCCAGGATCTCCGCACCCGTGGCCGCCACCGCGGCATGACGGCCTTCCAGCTCATCCAGAAGATCGGCCGCCTGGAGCGGGCAGCCGACGACCGGACGTGCCAACTGGTCGCGCTGGCCACCGAGAACGACGAGCTCAGGGCCGAGCGCAACACCGTCGAGGCGCAGCTCGACGCGGCAGGCATCGAGGTCTCCGCCGTCCGCTTGGACTGCCAGGAACTCCACGACGAGGTGCTGCGCCTGCGTGCCCAGCTGGCCCCGTACCTGGCGGCCAGGGCGAACGACGAGGCCATCACCGTCCCGCCGATGGTGCGCGACACCAGCGCCTTCGAGGACCAGGCCACCGACCCCATCGACGTCCGGCCGCTGTGGGACGCGCTCAATATCGCCGGGCCCGTCGTCGACGCCACCAGCCCGGGGCACGTCCCGTCGTGGGCGGAGACCGAGGAACTGCCGGTCGTCGCGCAGTCGGACGCCGCCTAGATCGTGCCGGGCCGCCGGATGTGACCGGCCCGCGGCCCGGCACCCAAACCACAACCCCACAGACGCGGCCGTCGAGCACTTCCCCCCTTGCTCCGGCCGCCGCCAGGCCAGCCCCTGACACCCCCAGCGGCGGGGCTGGCCTGGCACCTCACACCCGAAAGCAGGACCCCTTGAACCTCAAAATCACCTTTGGCCGCTGGACGGCCGAGCTGTACCAGCGGGCCATCCACGTCACCCGCGAACCCGACCCACACTGCCCCAACTGTGCTGGAAGCCGGGGCGGATGGATCCCCTACGGCGACGACGCCGAGTGGGACGAGTGTCCCTGCCTCGACCAGCTGCGCACCTGGCGCCTGCCCCTGTGGCCCGGCGCCCGTACCACCGCAGAGGAGCCGTTCTGATGAGCACCCTCACCACCCCGACCGGTGTCCTCCTTGGTGAGTTCACCCCCGGCACCCTGGAATGGGACCAAGCCCGCGCCGGCCTCACCATCACCGCCACCGAGATCGCCGCCGTCATGGGCCTCAGCCCCTGGCAATCCCTGTTCTCCCTGTGGCACAAGAAGGCCGGGCTGTCGACGCCCCCCTTCGAGATGACGCCCGCGATCGAGTGGGGCAACCGGCTCGAAGACGCCGTCGCGCAGAAGTGGGTCGACGAGCACCAGAACACCACCGAGGCCACCCAGGCGGGAACCTGGCACCACCGGGATCGGGACTGGCAGCGCGCTACCCCCGACCGGATCTTCATGCCGCTGACCGGCTGGGAGATCGCACCCGGGGAACTGCCCCGCCTCCTGGAAGTCAAGACGTCCCCGTTCGGCGACGGCTGGGGCCCGGCCGGCACGGACGAGATTCCGCTGCACTACCAGTGCCAGATCCAGTGGCAGCTCGACACCCTCGGCCTCCAGGTCTGCCACGTCGCCGTCCTCATCTCCGGCCACGACTACCGCGAATACGTCGTTGAGTACGACCCGGACGACGCCAAGCTCATGCGCACCGCCGCCGAGGAGTTCCTCAACTCCGTGCGCAACGGTGAGCGCCCGCCGATCGACGGAGCCGACGCCACCTACCAGACGATCCGCGTCCAGCACGAAGGCCGCGAAGACGCCGACGTGGAAATCAGCGACCAGATCGCCGCCGACTACGAGATCGCCCAACTCGGCTACAAGGCAGCCGAAACGGAGCTGACCCGGGCCCGCGGACACGTCCTCGACGCCATCGGCACCGGCTACCGCGCCGTCCACGACGGCCGCCGCATCGCCTACCGCACCGTCCGCGAAGACGGCACCACCCTCGCCCTCCAGCCCTACCGGAGCCACTGATGAGCCAGATCAGCAACGCCATCGCCACCCGCGACAGCGGACCGGCCGCCCAAATCGAGACCTACCGCAGCGAGTACGCCGCCCTGGTCCCCTCGCACGTCAACGCCGACCAGTGGATTCGGCTCGCCGTCGGCGCCATTCGCGGCAACAAGGACCTGGAACAGGCCGCCGCGAACGACGTGGGCGTCTTCCTGCGGGAGCTGAAGACCGCTGCCCGCCTGGGACTTGAGCCCGGAACGGAGCAGTTTTACCTGACCCCGCGCAAGAAGGGCGGGCGGAAGGTCATCCAGGGCATCGTCGGCTACCAGGGCATCGTCGAGCTCATCTACCGGGCCGGGGCCGCGTCCACGGTCATCGTCGAATCGGTTCGCGCCAACGACACCTTCCGCTACGTGCCCGGCCGCGACGACCGCCCCGTCCACGAGATCGACTGGTTCGGTCCCGACCGCGGCCCCCTCGTCGGGGTGTACGCCTACGCCGTCATGAAGGACGGAGCCGTCTCCAAGGTCGTCGTCCTCAACCGGCAGCGCGTTATGGAGATCAAGGCGAAGTCGGATTCCAAGAACTCCGAGTACAGCCCGTGGAACACCAACGAGGAATCCATGTGGCTCAAGAGCTGCGTGAGGCAGCTCGCCAAGTGGGTGCCGACCTCTGCCGAGTACATGCGGGAACAGCTCCGCGCACAGGCGGAAGTCTCCGGCGAACTCCCGGCACCGCCGCCCATGCCGCAGCCGGTGAACGGCCTCGACGAAGCCGACCCGGACGACGAGGGCCCCATCGACGCCGAGTTCGTCGACGAGGAGGCCGGGCGATGACGACTCTTCCCGAAACGACAGTCCTGATCTGGTACTGCAAGCGATGCCGCAAGTCCTGCAAGGCGCAACCGCACACCCCTGAGCACGTCGCTTGCCGTTGCGAGAGCCCCGTTCCCGGCTTGCGCCCCACCAAGGTCACGCTCATGCACACCCCGAAGCGGCGCCCCATGCACGCCCTCAGCGACGAGGAAGCCCGCCTCCGGGCGCTAGCACGCAAGGGCACGAAGGTCCGCGTCACCTTCGAAGGCGAGATTACCGACGCCTGGCAGTGGTCCGGCGGCGCTCTTCGCGGCCTCGGTTTCATCGTCACCTCGCCGGACGGGCGTACCCACACCGTGCGCGCCGAACAGCCCGGACTGCGGATCGAAGCCGTCCCTGCCGATGAGGAGGACGCGTCATGACCCGCTGGACACGACAGCAGAAGAACGACCTCGCCGACCGGCGCGAACGCGACGCCGCGCGCTCTGACGAAGCAGCCCGAGACGCCGACCGCTACCGAACCAACGCGGGCGACGACCTCCAGCGAGACCAGGGGGCGGCACTCAGCCGCCACCACCGCGAAGAGGCCGCTAACGCCCGGGCCGAAGCCGAAATTCTCCGCGACGGAGACACCCCGGAAGGGTGGCGATGACCATGACGCAGCAGCCCAACATCACCGACGATCTGCGCCAGGCGCGCGAGGCCATCGAGAACCTCATCAACATCTACTTCGACAACGTGCCCGTCGCCGAGATGCGCCGCGACGAGCTTGCGGAGTGCATCCACGAAGGGCTCAGCGACGAATTCACCCGGCTGTACCGCATCGCTGCCGACCGGGCGGTGACGTCATGACCACCCAACTCCAGTTCCCCCTCCCCACCCCCGGCACCGTGAACCCGGCCGCGGGCGATGCGGCGAAGGCGGACGGCATGGCCGCCGCCGAAGCCTCGACGACCGTTGAGTGGGCGACCGCCTGCGACGCCGCGATCCAGGTGATGGCCCGCCGCGGGGTCCCGTTCCAGGCCGCCGATCTCATCGCCGAGGGCCTCGTCGACGAACCCGACCACCCCTCCCAATGGGGACCCCGCTTCGGGATCGCCGCCCGCCACGGCGTCATCCAGGAAGCCGGGGTCGTGCCGTCGAAGCGAGCCACGGTTCACCGCAGTCTCTGCCGCCAGTGGGTCGGGAGGCGGACGTGAACCTCTGGATCCTCGCCGACGTCCTCCTCTGGGTCGCGGTCGCCGCCCCCTACCTGGTCATCGGATCCGGGCTGTTCCTCACCGTCCTGGTGGCCCGCCGCGCGTACCGGGCCCTCGTCAACGCCTCGCACCGGCTGGCCGCCCTGCTGCAGGAGCCCGTCGTCGATACCGCGATCGGCGACGGTGTCCCCGACGGCTACGAGCACGCCGACGACCTCGCCACGATCCGCCGGTTCGCCTCGTACATCGAGGACCCGCCGCAGCACGACACCCAGCCCGGCACCAACCAGGCCGCACTCGACACCTGCACCGCCATCTGGGACACGAAGCCCGCCAGGACGGAGGAGAACCAGTGACCACCGCGACCCGCAGTCTGCCCGCGCACGGCACCTACGAACGCGCCCGGGGAGGCCACCGCAGCGGAACGAACCGCTGCCACTGCAAGCCGTGCCGCGACGCCGAGGCCGCCTACACCAAGCGCCGCAACTACCTGGCCTCCACCGGCCGACCGCTCCTCGTCGACGCCGCACCCGTACAGAAGCACCTGCACCACCTGCGCGCCGCCGGAGACGCCTACACCCACATCGCCGACATCACCGGCCTCCGGGCCAGCACCGTGGACGCCATCGCCCTCGGCCGGCGGCGCCGCGTCCGAGCAACTACTGCAGCCACCATCCTCGCCCTCCCGCCGGGGAAGGCCGCCGCGAGGAACCGGTCAGTGCCCGCCCTCGGAACGACCCGCCGCCTTCGCGCCCTGCTTGCCCTCGGGCACAAGCTCGGCGACGTAGCTGCAGCATCCTCCGTCGAGCTCTCCACGGCCAGCTACCTCCTCAACGGGCGCGTAGCGACCATCCACCACGGACTCGCGCAGCGTATCGACAACGGGTACCGCGCCCTGTGCACAAGCCGAGGGAACTCCACACGGAGCCTCAACCGTGCACAACGCGAAGGTTGGGCGCCGCCAGCCGCCTGGGACGACATCGACGACCCGGCATCGGCACCCGACACCGGTACGAAGTCCTCGCCGAGTGCTCGCGAGCTCAGCCGTCTCCGCCACGCCGAGATCGCCCACCTCGCCGCCTACGGCATCCCCGAGCACGAGATCGCCGCACGCCTCGGCATGGCCACCGCCTACGTCCACGACCTCATCCGCGACATGCGCAAGGAGGCGGCAGCATGAGCGTCTACTTCCAGGACGACACGGTGACCCTGCTGCTCGGGGACGCCCGGGAACAACTGGCGACGCTGGGCTCCCAGTCCGTCAACTGCATTGTCACCTCGCCCCCGTACTACCGGCTGCGGGACTACAGCCACGATGGCCAGTACGGGCAGGAAGCCACCCCGGCCGAGTACGCCGAGACGCTCCGCGGGGTGTTCGCCGACACACGGCGGGTTCTCGCCGACGACGGGACGCTGTGGCTCAACATCGGCGACTCGTACCAGACCAAGCAGGCCAAAGGTGTGGCACCGAAGAACCTGCTCGGCATCCCATGGCGGGTGGCGTTCGCCCTGCAGGACGACGGCTGGATCGTCCGTAACGCCATCGTGTGGAACAAGCCCAACGCCATGCCGGAGTCCTGCGCCGACCGGCTCAGCAACCGGCACGAGCTCCTCTTCCTCCTGACGAAGAGCGACTCGTACACGTTCGACCTCGACGCCATCCGCGAGAAGTACACCGGCGACCGGGCTGCCTCCCGGCGAGTTCACACCACCGCCAACAAACCCAACACCGCGACCGGCGCATGGGGCTTGGACAAGGTCGACGCGAAGGGGCGCAACCCGGGTGATGTGTGGTCGATCTCCACCCGGCCCAACCCGCAAGCCCACTTCGCGACGTTCCCGGTCGATCTGCCGATGCGCTGCATTGCGGCCGGGTGCATCCCGGGCGGCACTGTGCTCGATCCGTTCTCCGGCAGCGGCACCACGGGCGCCGCTGCGCGTGACCTGGGATGTAACTACGTGGGGATCGACATCAACGCCGACTACCACCAGCTCGCAGAAGGCCGGTTCGCCCAAGGGGTCCTCGACTTCACCACGTAGCCCGAGCCGCACCCCGCCGCTGACACCTCTATCCGCACCGCGTACCGAGAAGAGAACTTCGTGAGCATCAAGGTCAGCAATTGGGTGTGGGGCCGATCCGAGTCCCGCAACGGGGCCCGGCTGGTCATGCTCGCCATCGCCGACCGCGCGGACGACAACGGGTGCGCCTGGCCGTCGATCGACGACCTTTCGGAGCGCACGAAGCTGTCCCCGCGAGCGGTGCAGAAGGGGATCAACAGTCTCGTTGAAATCGGCGAGTTGAAGGTCGACAACGGGGGCGGAAGGCACCGTTCCAACCGCTACCAGATCATCCCGAAACCCCGAACAATCGACGGGGTTACCGACGGAAAACCCCGCACATCTGACGGGGTAACGGGCCAAGAAACCCCGAACTCTGCGACAGAAACCCCGAACTTTGCGACAGAAACCCCGAACAATACTCCCGGTAACCCCGTCAATAGTTCACCCGAACCCCCACTAGAACCGTCAGAGAACCGTCAGGGGAACCACCCCCCAACCCCCCGCGGCGATGCATCCCTCGGCGAGCAGATCGCGGACAAGTGGTGGGAGCAGTACGGGCGGACCACGGCGCAGAGCAAGCGCGCCATCCGACGGGCCATCGACGACACCCTCCGCAACGGAGTTGAAGCCGCCGAACTCTGGCAGGCCCTCGTCCGCCTCGGTGACCTCTCAAAGCCCGTCACGGGCGGAACCCTCCAGTTCGCGTTCTCAGAACTCCGCAAGCCGAACAACGTCATCGCCCTGCCCTCCGGCCAGACCCTCACCGGCACCGACGCCAAGGTCGCCGGATGGCTGGCCATCTCCGAGCAACTCCGCCAAGAAGGAGACTCCGCATGAACGCCGAAGAGGCCGCTGCGCTCCTCGCGCACTGCTCCGGGTTCGACAACCGCCAGCCGTCCGTCGCCGCTGCCAAGTCCTGGGCATCTGCCCTGCACGACGTGCCGTTCGACCAGGACGCCCGGGACGCTGTGGCCAGCTACTACTCGACCCCGCCGCAGAACCCGAGCGAGCGCCTGTGGATCCTGCCGCACCACGTCCGCACCCTCCGCACGAAGATTCGCAGCCAGCGTCTGGAGAACTTCCAGTACCAGCCGCTGCCCGAGGAGACCACCGCCGAGTACCTCGCCCGCTACCGCGGCCAGCTCACCGCCATCGCCTCGGGGCGCGTTGCACCGCCCACCGGCCGGCTCGCCCTGGACGGCGGCCCGTCGAAGCAGTTCACCAACGAGCTGGAAGCCCGCGGCTGGCAGGTCGGCCGCCCCGTCGACGACGCGGACGAGACCACCGTCGAGGCCGAACTCATCGACACCGTCCGCCGATCCGGGCCCCTCGGCATCGAGTGCCCCACCTGCTCCGCCGCGATAGGCCGCCCGTGCAAGACCCCAGGCGGCAACGAGAAGCAGCCGATGGGCAAACCGCGCGCCAACCCGCACAGCGCCCGCCGCAGAGCCGCAGAAGGCCGTACAGAGCTCCCGCCGGAGGAGCGGGCCGCGCAGGAACAGCGGATCCGCGAAGCGTCCGCCCGCGCCCTCGCCCGGCTCGCCGCCGACGAGAACATCCCTGACGCCGACATCGTCGACGAGGCGTCATGACCGACATCGACCCCGACGACATCAAGGCCATGCGGCGGCAGGGCGACCTGAGTTCGTTCCTCCGCCAGCAGATAGCCGCCGGCCGAACCCGCCGCCAGCCCGCCGCGCCCGAACCCCCGCCGCAGCCGCCAAGACGGCGACGGCTCGGAGCGTGGCCGCCCGGCACCTGCCCGCCGCAGCCCGTCCCGGCACCGCCCGCGCACATCGTCGACGCCGCCCTCACCGAACACCGCAACTGGATCGTCGCCGACCGGCCCGAGATCACCACCCGATGCGACTGCCCCGCCTGCACCCCGAGGAGCCAGACATGACCCTCCGCAACGCCGCCCCGATGCCCGAGAACCTCCGGCACTTCATGCGCGCCAAAGCCCACCCGGCTCGCTCCGTCGCCTGCCCCCACTGCGGGGCCCACGAGCACAAGCCCTGCACCACGATCAGTGGGCGCCGCATCCTCACCGAGCCGCACCCCGGCCGGCGGTACGCATGGGCCCGGCTGACCGCCTGCTGCCCGCGCTGCCAGGTCACCCCCACCGTCCCCTGCCACCTCGACGGCATGCCCCTCGCAGGCGAAGCCGTCCACGCCGAGCGGTACACCGAAGCCGAAAGGACCGCGGCATGAGCCCCATCCGGACCGAGAACCGCAAGCGGTACCCCAGGGATTGGCCGACGATCAGCCTCCGCATCCGCAACGAGCGTGCCGCCAGCCGCTGCGAATGCCACGGCGAATGCGGGCGCGGCACCCACGAAGGGCGCTGCCCCAACCGCAACGGGCAGCCCGCCTACGGCACCGAGTCCAAGGTCGTGCTCACCGTTGCCCACCTCGACCACACCCCAGAGAACTGCGACGACAACAACCTTCGCGCCATGTGCCAGGGCTGCCACCTGCACTACGACCGAGACCACCACCGTGAAACCGCCGCAGCTACACGGCGTGCCGCGATCGAGGCATCTGGGCAACTCGCCTGGGAGATCACGTCATGAAGCTCTTCGTCGACTCCCGACTAGCCGAGGCCATCCCCGACGGCACGTTCGGCGGATCACGACCCTGGCCCAACACCCGGACCAAGCCCCGCCGCTGGACCCGCGAGGAGCAGGCCGCCCACCGGGAAGCCCTCCTCGCCGCGATCAGCGCCCGCAGGTGCCACCCCGACGACGAGGCGGACACCTGATGCCCCGCCCCTGGCTCCGCCACCCCGCCCGCACGATCCGCACCCCGGCCGCCTGCCCGACCAGCGCGGACCGGTACGCCACCGCGCACCTTGCCCTCACCGCCGACTCCATCACCGGCTACAGCACCCGCACCGCCCACCAGCCCGCCACCTGCCAGACGTGCGGCGGATGGCACCTCGAACGACAGGAGAACCGCTGATGACTGACAACCAGCCCGACTTCACCGCCGACGACGACCGCCCCCAGCCCTGCGGCGAGGGCCACTGCCGCTGCTACGGCGTGGGCTCCGACCACTACGACCACGCCTGCGGATGCGACTGCCCCCGCGACGACGACGGCCAGCTCATCCAGGACTGACCCGCCCGAGGCCGCCCCGTGACGTGCGGGGCGGCCCTCCACCCAACCCGACAGGAGAACCGCTGATGACCGACCCGCAGTTGCTCACCCCGGAAGAGAAGCTCGCCGACGGCAAGCGCCAGCTCAAGATTCCCGCCGTCATCGCCATCTGCGGCTCCACCCGCTTCATGGCGGAGATGGCCGACGCTGACCGCGACCTGACGTGGGCGGGCTGCATCGTCGTCAAGCCCGGCTGCGACATGAAGACGCTGCACCCGCTGTGGGCCGACGAGGCCGAAGCCGAGGCGGGCAAGCAGCGCCTCGACGAATTGCACCGGGCGAAGATCCGGCTCGCCGACGAGGTGGTTGTCGTCGGGTCGTACATCGGGGACTCAACCCGGTCGGAGATCGCATACGCGCGCAGCCTCGGCAAGCCGATCAGGTTCACGCACCCCGAGGTCGACCCGGCCGCGGACGGGGGCCAGCGATGACCGCCATCGAGCCCGGCCAGACCTACCAGTCGTGCGACCCGCGCGACGAACCTCCGATCCGCATCCGCATCACCGCGTACACCCCGGGCGACGCGCGAGCCCACGTCGTCGACGCAGCGACGGGCAAGCGGTTCCGCCAACTCCTCGTCGCCAGCCTGCATGCCAGTCCGATCACGAAGGCGGGGCAGCAGCGGCGCACCGGCTACGTGCTGGAGCAGGAGGTCGCGTCATGACCCGCCCGTCGTCCCCGTCGGCCCGCCGGATCGCCCTCGACGAGGCCACCGACCGCATCGTGCGTCTGGCGTACCGGGGCGAGCCGCCCACGGACGTGCTGGCGCGGGCGGTACGGATGCTCGCCACTGCCGACGGGCACCTCGATGCGGGTGGGCGGCTCAAGCGGCGGGAGAGGGCATGACCCGCGTCCTGACCCGCCGCCAGCGGGACGTGCTCCTGCTGGCGGCCAACGGCAACACCAACGCGCAGATCGCCCGCTGGCTCGGGGTCTCCTCCGGAACCGTCGGCGAGATCCTCAACCGCGCCTACCGGACTCTCGGTGCCCACGACCGCGGTCAGGCAGTCGCCCTCGCGCTGAAGTTGGGCGAGTTCGGCGTCGACGACATCCGGCTGCCGTTCCCGGTGCAGCGGGAGGACGCGTGACGGCCGCCACAGGCCCCCGACCCTCCCCGGGGATCCGAAAGGGATCCCAGGCGCTCCTGACCCAAAATGCGACCGCAGGAAAGGGCATCTCAGTGCAGACCCAAGAATCCACCCCCGCCATCCAGACGCCCACCCCGATACCTAACAACGCCATCCAGCACGGTGCCTGCGGAAAGTGGTGGTCCGGCGCCGAGCGCTCCCACGCTTCCTGCTGCCACGAGACGTTCAGCAGCCTCACCGCCTTCGAACGCCACCGCCGCGGCATGCGCTGCAACGACCCCGCCAGCGTCGGCCTCGTCGCCCGGCAGAAGCCTTACGGGACGCTCTGGGGGCTCCCCGGGCCCGCCAACGGCTATGCGGCCATCCACGGTGACGAGGAGCGGGAGTCATGACCGACACCCCGCCCCAGGTCGGCGTCCCGACAGTCCTCCGCGTGCTGGCCAAGCAGCCCGCCACCGCGTTCGAGCTCGTCGAGGCCACCTGCATCACCGGCCCCACCATCCGCCGCGCCCTCGACCGCCTCGTCCGCGAAGGGTGGGCCACCTGCGAGGAAGGCCCCGTCGGCCCGTGGGGGCGCCGCCGCAAGTACACGATCACCCAGGCCGGGCGGGAACAGATAGCCCGGACCGACAGCACGGAGGACCAGTGACCTGGGTGCGGCAGGGCATCGCCAGCAACTGCCCCTCTTGCCACGCCTACTGGTCCGTCCTGCAAGACCTCGGCGCCGAATGGGACGCGGAAGGCCGACCCAACGACCCCGCCCGCTGGGGTGCGGTCATCGGCCGCGCCCTGGCCGCGTACATGGACCACCTCGTCGAGCACATGCCCACCACCGCCTGACCACCCCGCACGCCCGCAAGGAGCACGCCGTGATCGACGACAACCCTCGCCCCCGCTGTGTGATCTGCCCCCGCGACCTGTTTGACGACGAAGCCGGGCGGTACGTGTGCCGCATCTGCGAACAGCGCATCAGCCGCGACCTCACCGCGCTCGCCGGACCCGGCGGCCTGTACGCCCGGCTGTGCCTGCGCATCCACCCCGGCCGCAGCGGTGACGGAGGTGCCGTATCCGGGACGCCGGGCCGCAGTATGCCGCTCAATGCGGAGGTTCTGTCCCTGACCGCGGGCGGCGGGATCGTGTCCACCCTGGAGACCTGGGTCGAGGACTGGGCAACCTACGGGCTCGGCACCGTCGGCATCGGCGGCCGGCTCCAGTACCGGCTCGACCGGGCGGTGGCGACACTGCACCTCAACCTGGGACGGGCCTGCTCGGCGCACCCGGCGCTGGATGAATTCGCGGCCGAGGTGGGTCAGGCTATCCGCCGGTGCGAGGCGCTCATCACCGGCGAACGGCAGCCCCGGAAGGTCCCCGTGCAGTGCCCTTGTGGAGGCATCCTCTGGGTCGCACTCGACACCCCCGGCGAGGAGTGCCGCGGGTGCGGGACGGAGTACGGGCCCGTCGACGTCAAGCGTCTGCCCATCGCGGAGAGGGCGGCGGCGTGATCAACCTGCTGCTCTGCTTCCTGGCCGCCCCGGTCGGCTACGCAATCGGCGTCGCCCTGGCCGATCTCCTCCGGGACCTCATCGACGGCCGACGCTACCGGGCGGGCGGCGGCCGGTACCCCCGCTCACCCGGCCCCCACCCGTAATCGTGGGCCACCAGCCCCCGCCACTCGATCAGCGCCGTGTCCGCCGCCACCAGATCCTCGGCATCCTCCACCCCGGCCAGCCGCAACAGCTCGACCAGGTCACCGTCGGAGTACGCCATGCCGAGGATCACGCCGTCCGCAGTCACCCGGCGGCCACCCTCGCCGCGAGGCGGGTGCACGACGATCGGAGCAGGGGACATGCCACCAGCCTGCGACGACAAGGCGGTCAGCGCACCCGGAGCGCAGCGAGGCGCACCTCACCGGAGAATGCGCCCTACCGCCATCCCGAGCTCTGCTGTCAGAGTGAAACCCATGACTGACACCGCGCTCGACAAAGCCCTCGCTGACGCCGAAGCGTTCCTGGCAGACCCAGCCGGGGATGCCGGGTTCTCCACCAATGCAACCCCGGAAGAACGACTCGCCTACACGGGCGGCCTGGCCCACGGCCACCTGGAAGCGCTCGTCGAAGCAGTACGCAAAGCGATGCCCGAAGTCAGCTGACCACACACAAAGAGCGCCCCAGCCCGGACGTGGGCTGGGGCGCTATCCATGCGGTCACGACCTACAGCAGCTTCGACCTCGCCGATGCCGGAGCCGCACCAGGCCGCCGCCCTCGCGAGCGACGACCCGACCGCGGGCGACGCACCTCACCATCCAACCCGGCAGCCCTGCGCGCCCACTTCGCGACCACGTCTTCGGGGACGCCCATCATGGCCAGCGAGTCCTCGACTACGGCCTCGCAGGACGGATTCCCGCAGTGCACCGGACTCGCCGTCTTCTCCAGCGACGGGTACGTCATCGACTCCGGCGGAAGGTACTGGCCAGCACAGCCGAGACAGACATAGATCGTGCGCATCGTTCCTCCTAGGCCGACATACCTGAGCCGTTGCACGACGAACACGGCTTCTTCTGCTGCCCGTTGTCGCTCATCAGCATGCCCCCATCGCAGCCGCCGAAGAGTCCAGAACCGAGAGTTCCACCGAATCGGGCAACGGCGCCAACGGGACACCGAACACCTCGCCCAGCATCGCGCGGGCCACCGTGTCCTCCACCACCGGATCACGACCAGGCAGCAGCAACGTCAGGCGGCCGTCAGCGAGCTCGTGCAGGGCGCCGAAGAAACCGGCGTCAGTGATCGACGACGGGCACGAGACCACACCCAACTCGGCGAGGAGATCGGGCAACGGGGTCGAGAGGAGACGGGACGGGGTGAGAGGCGTCGCTCGGGTCGAACCTTGGGCGGGCTGGCGCGACGGGGCTAAGCTCTTGGACATGGAACTCTCCTTCTTCGCGGATGGGGTTTCCGGATCGGCGGGGTGAAGACCCGCTGGTCAAACTGATCGACGGGAGTGAAGACCCGAAGATCCCGAAGGCCGGGTGGGTGAAGACCACCCGGCTTTCGCGTTGTTCAGGACGGTATGCGAACGGTGCCTATGAGACACAAGGTTTGCGATCGCTTCCGGCTGCCTGTCCTGGCGGACGCGCTTAGGGCAGGTCCTCCGAGCTCGGACGCTTGTAATTCGGCTGACCGGCTGATCTGTCTACGGTGGCCGCCCGACAGCCTGCATCGGACCCCCCAACTGTCTACGGCCCCGGCGGGCGCCCCGTTCTTCCCGGGCACTCTTGTCGTTCAGTCACTCCCCCTCATATCGGGCAGACGGCAGCCCACGGGGATGACCGAAAACCACCACCCAGGCGTCCGGCAAGAGCCATCAGATCAGACCGGCCACCGGTAGAGAACAGCTTCAAGGCGCCGTCGAGGTCTCCATGCGGGGTGCCACTCGCGCTACGACGGCGTAGGTCTTGCAGAGCGACCACAGGTATCCCTCGCCGCGTAGCTGCTCCAGGGCGCAGGCTGCGAGGTAGATCGGCAGCCCGAGGATTCGGCTGACGTAGTGAGGTGCCAGTCGCTGACCAGGCCGCCAGGAGCCGGAGTGCAGCGCGTCTCGGATTTTGGCCACCGCGGCTGCAGCCTCAGCTTCGGCGTCGTACCTGACCGCAGGCATGTCCCAACTCAGGCGGGACTGCATGTGGGCCATGGCGTTGAACGGCGGTCGCTCGGCGCGCTGGCGCGCAAGCTCGGCTGCCCGTGCCAGGGGATAGTCGGCGAACCAAGTCAGGTCCACGTACTCGACCAGGTGCCACCACGGCTGATAGCGGGCGTGCACCTTGAAGCGGGTCTCGGGGGCTCGGCTGATGCCGATGTACAGGAGATCACTCTCGGCGTCGTATAGGCGGTAGAGCGCGGTGCGCTCGGGAAGTTCGGGCATTGTGCCTCCATCTCGTGCATACCGTCCGGCAGGTTCTGCCGTTTCCATAGGTTCCATGGCAGCACCTAGCCGCCTAGGCGTCAAGGACTTGAACGTGATTGCTCTTACCTGGGCTTATTGGGATCACCTACTCTCGGACCTAGACACCTAGCCGCGAGGAGATCCGCATGGTCAGCAGTCAGGACCCACGGCCGCCGTTCGCCCAGGTCGCTGACGCGCTGCGCCACGACATCGCCAGTGGCGCGCTGCCTCCGGGCGGCAAACTGCCGTCGTTTGCTGAGTTGAGAGACCGTTTTGAGGTCTCGGTGACAACAGCGCAGCGTGCGCTGCGCGAGCTGAAGGAAGACGGGCTCGTCGAGGGGCGTGTCGGTAAAGGGACCTTCGTGCGCGAGAAGCGACGCATGTTCGTCCATAGCTCCTCCTATACCGCACCTACGGAGAGCGGTCGTTGGGCCTGGGGGGAAGAGGCTGAACGTCATGGCATGACCGGGAGTCAGCGGATGCGCCCTGTTCGCGAACTGCCCGCCTCGGAGGATGTGGCAGACCGACTCGATATCGCCGTCGGCGAGCCCGTGATCCTTCGTGCGCGGGTCATGTTGCTGGACGGGGAGCCGGTGGAGCTCGTTGACTCCTACTACCCAGCGACGATTGCGCGAGGAACACCCCTGGAACGGCAAGAGCGGATCAAGGGTGGATCGCCTGCGGCCCTCGTTGCGATCGGCCATCGAGCCGTTGAGTACGAGGAGAAGGTGAAGGCCACGGTGCCCACGTCTCACGAGAGTAAGGAGTTGTCCCTCCCGGCGGGTGTGCCGCTGCTTCGAATTGCGCGGACCTACTTCGACAAGGACGGCCTGGCTGTGGAGGTCTGCTTCATGGCGATCAACTCGGAGCGCATCGAGCTGAACTACCGGCTCCCCGTGCACGGGTAGTCGATAGGTCGGCGCGGGGGCCCACTGCGGTGGGCCCCCTTTCTTATTGCCTAGAAGGGGTTGACGCCTAGGCGGCTAGGTTGCATCGTGGGCGTCATGGAAGCTGCGGAGAACCCGACGGCCGCCGCAGAGCGGCCCCCGTATCGCGTCAAGGAAGTGGCCCGCATCCTGGGCGTTTCCCTGGCCACCGTCTACGAAGAGATCGCCACAGGCAGGCTCCCGGCCCTGGCGATCGGAGAAGGCTCAGGGGCGAAGCGCGTGGAGCACGCCGATCTCGTGGCGTACAAGCAGCGCTGCCGAATCCGAGCGATCCGCTCCAACTCGTCCACCCAGGAGGTGGCGTGATGCCCATGTCCTTGCAGTCGCGTGCGGCGTTTCTCGCCGAGTACCTGTTTGTCCGTGCGGCCAGCGACTTCGACCGTGCCCTTGAGATCGCCTTGGCGGCGTTTGAGCACGACTTGGCCCACCCGTCCGAGCCCCGGCTGATGGATGAGCTGCGTGGTCTGTCCGTGAAGGCGGTGGCGGCGTGAGCGCCTTGTCTGCCGCTGACCGTGCCGCGCACGAGTCCGCCTCCTACGTTCGCAGCCCGCGCGAGGTTCTGGCCCGTATCCCGGCCGGTCACCCGCGTGGGTCCTGGCCCGCCGAGGAGGTCGCCTCCCGGTTGGGCGGCACGGTGGTGCAGGACCTCGACACCGACGACTTCCTCGTGATCGCCGAAGCGGTGGGAGTGGCCCGATGAGCGGCATGACTCCTGAGGCCAAGGCCAACTGGGACCGCTACACCGCCTGGTCGGAAGCCGAGAAGGCGCGCAAGGCGGAGGAAGCCCGCAAGGCCCCCCGCGTCCTGGCCCGCTACCTCACCCTGGTCGGCCAGTCCCTCGGCCGCGAGGACATCGCCGTCACCATCACCGAGATGGGGCCGCGGGATTCCGAGCAGGCCCTGTCGACGGTGGCGGCCTGCTCCGGATGCGCAACGGTCGAGACCGTCCACTGGGACCTGTACGTCTACGGGCGCGGCGACGACGAGCCGCTGCCCATCGCTACCGCCGCCGAGAACGCCGAGCGCCAAGCCCGCCGCTGGGCTGACGAGCACGCCCCGCAGTGCCGCGAGATCCCCGTACAGGAGGTAGCCCGATGAGCGCCGAAGAGTCTCTCCTCGCGATCCGTTACACCGCCGACGTCGTCGTCACCACGACCGACGGGCGCGTCCTGCTGATCGAGCGCGGCTGGGACCCGCACAAGGGCCAGTGGGCGCTGCCTGGCGGACACGTTGATCCCGGTGAGACGAGCCGTGCTGCCGCTGCCCGTGAGCTCGCTGAGGAGGCCGGGGTGTACGCGTCGCCGGAGGAGCTGGTCCAGGTCGGTGTGTTCGATGCCCCCGACCGTGACCCGCGCGGCCGGTACGTCACCGTCGCGTATCACCTGACCGTCCATTCCGGTCTGCCCATCGAGGCGGGCGACGACGCGACCAGTGCCTGGTGGTGGCCGTTGGAGGCACTGCCGCCGCTGGCGTTCGACCACGCAGAGATCATCGCCCGTGCCGTGGGGGTGGCTCGATGAGTGCAACCGTGAGTCGTGAATGCGCTGTTGAGCCCTGGCCGGAGGGTGTGTTCGCCCGGCATCTGACGTGGGCGGGCGCACACCTCGGCGACCACAGCCTGACCGTCGACATCAGCGAGGACGACCTCCGCAGGGCGGTCTGCCGGGGGTGCGGGGACAGCCACAACCAGTACGAGAAGCCGTCGGTGTCGGAGTGGGCGATGTCCCACGCCGCCGCGTGCCGGGCGCTGCCCAGGCCGGGGGTGGCGTGATGGGTGTGCGTGTGTCTGGTCGTGGCCTGTCCGTCAAGCAGCGGCCGGTGCTGGATGAGGTGCGGGCGCTCGCCCCGCGGGCACTGAGCCTGGTCGAGGGCTACATGGGCCGGTCGGCTGGCCGAGTCGAGGTCATGGTGATGGACCTGGGGTGCTCTCACGACCTGCTCGTCGCGGTGCACCAGGAGCTGCTCGGTACAAGGAATCTTCCGACGCACCGGTGGGAGCACGGCGCTGTCTTCGGGCACACCACGTTCTCGGCGTCGGAGTCTCTGGTGCTTCTTGATGCGGTGCGTTTGGCCAGGCAGCCGGGTGAGTTGCCGCCGACTGTGGTGCACGAGTTCGCCCACGCGGTGCAGTTCGCCCGGCCGGGTGCCCGCGAGTTGGCGGTGCGCTATCTGGGCGATGACTACGGGCTGATCCGCATCGGTAGGCGTGAGGTTCGCAAAGCCAACCGTGAGACGGCCCGTGATGAGCAGGAAGCCCGCGACATGGAGTTCCTGGCCGACCAGCTGGTGAAGGAGGTGGCGTGATGCGTCCCGCTGCTGTTGTCGCGTGGGTGCTGTTCGTGGCCCTGCTGGTGTCCTGCCCGCAGACCATCGTCGCGGTTCTCGCGGTGGCTGTCTGGTCGCTGGGGCAGCCCGTTGCGCTCGGCGTGGCACTGGCCGTGTCACTCCTGTGGTGTGCGGCTCGCCCGGCGTCGAGTGCCGGGTTGAGGTGGGCGGCATGAAGTTCCGTCGACTACGCCGGAAAACTCTTGCTGCAACGGCTGCCACGCCCCCCGTGGCACCTGTCACACCCCCCGTTGCAGGGACCGGTGAACGCTGGAACCTGTGGGTCACCATCATCGGGTTCGCGGTCATCCTCGGTGCCCTCGCCCTGGTCGCCGTTGTCGGTATGCGTGTCAGCTGGGTGCCCCTGCGTGACACGGCTGACACGATCGGCCTGAGCGAGGTCCGCCAGTACTACCCGCTCGTCATCGACCTCCTCGACGGTCTCGCGATCGTCGCCTCGATCGCCCTGTACGGGACGCCCGGCTACCGGTGGGCGATCGGCACGGTCATCGGCCTGACGGCGATCAGCCTCACCCTCAACGTGGCCCACGGCAGTGCAGCGGGGGGTGTGACGGGGGCCAGCGATGCCACGACCTGGGGGCACGTCATTCTCGCCTCGGCTGCCCCGACGATCTGCATCGGGCTCGGCGCGCACCTTGCCGCTTTGACATGGGGGCGCGTGGCGGGAGCCGTGGCAGCACTGCGATCTGCCACGCAGGGTGCAACGCCCCTCGCTCCGAGTGCGGTTGAGTCTGCGTCGGCGCGGGTTGAGGTCCAGCGCCTCGGCTGGGAGGCCGCGGTGCCGCCCAACGCTCGCTTCCTGCCGATCGTGGCAGCTGCCACGCCGCTGCGGGAACTCACGGACGGGCGTGACACCCGACGTGGCAAGCACCTGACGACTGCGGAGGTGGCTGCCCGGCTGGGCAAGGACCCTGCCACGGTCCGGAGCTGGGTGACACGGGGCCGCCTGAAGCCCGTGGCAACGGACCCCTCGAACGGCAGTCACCTCTTCGATGCTGCCGCCGTCGCCGCCCTCAACTAGCCCGCCCCCGCTTCTGCGGCAGTTGGCCGCGCGCACCTACTTGGAGGTTGTTATGGCCGTCAACGGCACCCCTGGCAGTGACAGCAGCAACGGCAGTACGGGAGGGACTGTCCGGCGCGACGGAACCGCGTGGCGGAACACTGATTCTCCGGCGGACCGGGCGTTCCTGCGGGGTGACGAGAGGGATAGGGCTGCACGGGCGAATGCTCAGGCGAGGGCTGCTCAGAGGGGTGGCAGGGCGCTTCCTCCTCGGCCCGCTCATCCGCCGACGAACGGCCAGCGGCAGCCCGCTCTCCGACCCAACCGCAACACGAAGATCAGCGTGAACAAGCTGAACCTGCTGGGGGACCTGCCCAGCCTGCCGCCCGTGTCTCTGTCGTTCCATAAGACCGTGGTGAACGGCAACGGAGGTCAGGCCGCACATGGCAAGGCCCTGCCCGGCAGTGGATTCACCTCTGACGAGGACATCCGTGCGTTCTCCGAGGCGCTGCGCAAGGATGCCCGTCCGCGGGCTGTGGAGCGGGCGCTGGATGCGGAGACGCTGGAGTCGGTGCTGCGGGCGATCCCGGATATGGCGGGCTCGCTGTCCGGGGCGCGGGCTAGGGCACGGCGTGTATCGCGGCATCTGAAGCGAATCGCTGCGGCGGAGAAGCTCATCGCGAAGCAGGCGGCGGCGATGTACGCGACGTTCTCCCGGGAGTTCGAGGCGGAACTTGCCCAGGTCAGCCGTGGTCGGGTGCAGCAGCGGCGTTCGGGGATCTGGAAGCCCCGGTGATCGACCTGCTTGTTGCTGCCGTGGCCGCAGCGCTGTTCGCGCTGTGGCTGCGGGCCCGGTACGCCGTGCTCCTCGTCGACGGACTCGGGGCCGCAGTCGTCCTGTTCGTGATCTACATCGTCGTTGCGGCCCAAGTCCGCTGACACCCCATCTCACCTGCAAGGAGAACGTGATGAGGGCACACCGCTACGAGTACACCGCCGCGAACGGCCTGGAGGCCAAGAACCTCCTGAACGCTGCCCTGGACCTCCTCGACGCGCACATGAAGCTGTTGGCGCCCGGCGCGAAGTTCGTCCACAGCGACCTCCTCGAAGACACCCCCGTCCGCCTGACCCTCGCCCTTGACCTGGCGGAGGCATCCGAGATTTCGGTCCTGAACCAGGCCATGCGCGCCGACGGCTAATACCCTCCCACCTGCACTGACATCGGAGCTGACACCGTGGCTGACACCCTCAAATCCGACCTGCGGACGATCGTGAAACACGTCCGCATGCGGCCCTGGCTAGCGGTCGCCGCAGCGATGCCCGCCAGCGTCGGCACCAACGCCCTCTGGGGGCAGTCCCCGCTCGCCGGGGTCGGACTGACCGTCGCGTCGGGGGCCCTGACCTGTGCCACCTGGTGGGCCGGGCAGAGCACCACCGGCCCCCGCAGGATTCACGCGACGCTGTCGACCGCCGCGGGCACCAGCTACATGGTGCTGGCCACCGTCACCGACCCGTTCAACCCCTACCTGGCGTCGACGTGGGCGATCGGCGGGGCTGTGGCCGCCGGTAGCTGGAACATCCGACAGGTGATGCGCGCCAACCCGGAGGTGAGGGCATCGGAGGCGGTCGCGTCGGAGACCGGCCTGCTGGTCAAGGCGCTCGGCAAGGCCAAGGCCACGCTGCGGGGCGAGCCGAAGGTCGAGCCGAACAAGGTCACCGCCCCGTATCGGCTGGCTGGTGGGGAGATGACGAACGACGACCTCGGCAACCGCATCGGCAGTATCGCGAGCGAGCTGGGGATTTCCCCGACCAGCATCCGCATCGTGCCCAACCCGGACAACGCGGCCGAGGGCGAATTCGTGTTCGTGCCGAAGGACATGCTCACGGCTGGCGCCGACTACCCGGGGCCGTCCGCTTCGGGCCAGTCCATCACCGAGCCGGTTGAGGTCGGCATCTACGAGGACGGGGAGATCGAGAAGTTCTGGTTCCCCGCCGACGAGAAAGCGAGGCGCAACGCCACCCACTTCTCCGTCTCCGGGATGAACGGATCGGCGAAGTCCACCGGCGTGACGTGGAGCATCATCGAGGCGCTGAGCAGGCGCGACGCCATTGTGTGGGCGGTCGACCCCGCCAAGGGCATGCAGACCTTCGGGCCTCTGCTGCCCTACCTCGACTGGGTCGAGATGACGATGGCAGGCGGCAACGCCATGATCGATGCACTGCCGCAGGTCATCACCGCCCGCGCCGACGAACTCGGGCGGCACGGTTTCAAGAACTGGACCCCGGAAGCCTTCGCCAAGCTGGGCATGCCGTACCTGATCGTGTGGATCGAGGAGTCGGCGAAGCTCTTCCGTGACGGCGCTGAACTGGAGCCGGTCGTCGAGGCCCTGCGCTCCGCAGGTGGCAGCGTCATCGTCAGCCAGCAGCGCCCCTCGGCCACGTCCATGCCCACTGACGTGCGGGAACAGCTCGGCGGAGCGTTCTGCTTCGGTGTGAAGGGCTCCACCACTGCCGACATGGCCCTGCCCGACGAGGTGCGCGACGCCGGGGCCCGGCCGGAGGCGTGGGAGAACCGCAAGCCTGGCTACAACTACCTCGTCGCACCGGGGGTCGACGAGGAGCGGTACGCGATGAAGGCCCGCACCTGGAACCCGATTCCCGACGACGAAATCCGCGCCGTGCTGGAGGACCACTTCGTTCCCACCCCGGCGGGTCCGACCACTACGACTGCTGCGGGTGAGGCATACGCCAACCGCACGATCTACCTGCCCGGCCAGTCCCTGACCGCTGTCGATGCGAAGGACACCGTCATGACCAAGGCAGACGAAGAGCGCGAGGAGGAAGCGCTGTTGGAGCGGCAGGTGATGCGCGAGGTCAACGCCCTCGTTCCCGACGACGAAGGCGCCCCGGAGCCGGACGTCGACCCCGACCGGGAGATCCCGCCGGTCGCGACGCCGTGGCACTTCGGCGGGCAGCCCGTCCAGCACATCGAACGCACCCCGGAGGAGGCCCACGCCGAACTCCTGACCATGCTCGACGAACTGCGCGACGAGAAGCGGGAGAAGGTCGGCCCGAAGGACTTCGCGCCCTTCGGGAAGGGCACCCGGATCGGCCGGTCGCGGGCCTGGATCTCCACCAAGCTCACCGAGCTCTCCGACGAGGCCGTACACCTGGAGGAAACCGACGACCCCGGCGTGTACAAGCTGCTGTACCCGACGCTGACACCTGCCTGACCTGCACTGACACCAGGCTGACGCTTGCTGACACCCGCTCAAGGTGTCAGCGGGGGTGTCAGAACCGCTGACACCCCTCCCCGCCTTAGGTCAACGCGTGCGCGCACGCGAGCTGACACCCCCGCTGACACCCCGTCCTGACACCACCAACTGTCAGTCGGGACAAACAACAACAAAAGGGAGACCTTCATGCCGAACAACGAACGTCCCGACTGGAACCCGAATCACCCCGAGTGGATGCGCGATCACCTGCCCGCCGCCCCGTCGACCAATACCAGCCCCACGGCCGGGATCACCCAGTGCAGGTGCGGCGGCGAAGGCTGCGACGCCTGCGACAACACCGGCGTCATCTATCCCTGACCACGTCCATCGAGGAGCCTGCACCATGCCCAGTCCGCTGCCCGAGCGGTCCCAGCACCCCGCCGCCCCCGACGGGCAGCGGACAGCCCAGGCCGACGAGTCCGCCCGCAAGCTGCTGGCCGCTATCGAGGAGGCGATGGCGACCCCGACGTCCCACCGGGACGACAGCCCCCTGCCCGCCGTCGGCAGCGCCCCGCCCGTCCCGCAGCCCGGCCATCCGCCGATGTCGCAGCAGCAGACGGACATCGGGCGGACCGCCCTGTACTGCGGGGTGGCGACGGTGCCGCCGGGGCTGGTGGCCGCGCTGCTGATGCTGGCGTCGGGGCAGGCGGACCCGACGGTCATCGGGATGGTCGTCGCGGCGCCGGCCGCGCTCGCCGTACCGATCCTGGCCGTCGCCAAGCTGCTGCGGGGAGCGAAGCCGGATCCGGAGGTGCACCACCACTACAACGGGCATGTCGACCAGCGCACCGTCCACACCAGCACCCGCGGCGTGTGGGCGAAGACCGACAACAGGGAGGTATAGCCGTGAGCCCGTGGACCGGCCGTATGCCCACCAGGCACCTCGGTGACCACTGCATCCAGCCGACCGAGTACCGCCGGTGGCGTGACGCGCACGCCCGGTTCGCCCGCCGCCCCCGTGATCGGGAACTCATTGCGGAACTCGTCGAGTCCATCCCCGCGCACGGACTGAAGGAGCCAATCATCGTGGGCGTCGACGACCGCTACCACGACCTGTATGTCGCCGACGGGCACCACCGGGCGGTCGCACTTATGCAGCTCGGCGCGAGCGTCCGAGAGTTCCCGTTCCGTTGGTACTGGATCAGGACCTTCGGCGTGCACATGGAGCGCGAGCCGTTCCCCTGGCACTTACTGGAAACCCAGGTGAAGCGCCGAGGGTGATCGGCCTGCGCACTGTCCACATGCCGATCAGTGGCGTGTGGGCCAAGACCAACAATAATCCCAACTGACCTCCCGAGAAAGGGAACCACCATGAGCAAGTACAAGAGCGTCGACGCCTACATCGAGGCTCGTCAGGCTGGAGACGACGAGCGATGCCGCGAGATTACCGCCGAGGTCATGGAGCGGTTCGCGACGAGGACCACCGACGGCAGCGAAGGGGTCGCGCTGTACGAAGCGAACCGGACCGTGCCGCTCGCCAAGCGCTGACGTCATCGTCGACCGAGGAGGACCAGCTATGCCAACACCCGACATCTGGAACGGCAAGCCCCTGTCCGTGCGCGAAAGGACTCACACCGAGATCCACTACCGGCTGTTCGACCGCCGCACCAGGAAGCTCCTCAGCTTCAACTCAACGAACAGCATCGACGCACTCGTCACCGACGTACTCCGCACACAGCAGGAAAACCCCGCCGCACAGATCTACGCCGTCGAGTACGACGGCCCCGCCTACCGGTAGAAGGAGAAGCCGTGCCCACCACCAGCTACGGACACGAACTGTCGCCCGGCGACGACACCGACATCAACGACACCCCGGTCTGCTGCGACGACATGGAGGCCACGGACGGCGTTCGAGGAGGGCGTGACTACACATGCCCCGAGTGCAGCAGCGTCGTCTCGATTTCCGCCACCGGCCTCGTCAACGACATCGTCGACGCCTGACCGGCCCTGCATGCAAGGTGCCCCTGGCCGAGGTAAGCGGTCAGGGGCACCGCTGTGATCGTAACCGGGTCGCCGCGCACGCCGTTGTCCACGGCATGGATGACCTCTTTGAAGTGGACGCCCCTGACTACGCGATCCCCGGGGTGGAGGATCGGTTGCCGCTGGTCACCATCGAGGAGGCGCGGGAGGCGGTCCGGCTGCTGCTGGTCCTTGGGGGGAGCGACGGTGAGGACGCCTTTCTGGCGGGACAGTTGGCGCGGGACCTGGCGGGAAGGCTGCCAGTTACTTCGTGAATGAATGCTGAATGGTTTGCTCTGAATCTTCCAGGCTGGCTTGACAGTCCACCAGCACCGAAGTCATGATCTGCTCATCTGGAACTTCTGTCGCTAGGGCCACCCGCAACCGGGTGGCCTTTTGTCGTTTCCGGGGGTGATCGCGTGCCGAACCCTCAGCTCGTCACTGCGTCCGACGCTGCTGCCTACACGGGCCGGTCCGTCGGGACCATCTGGCGGTGGGCCTCCGAAGGCCGCATCAGCAGGTACGGCACCGGCAAGCAAGTCCGTTACGACCTGCGCGAGATGCAGGGCAAGGCCACCGACGAATGGACCGGCGAAGTCATGCTCGCCGAACCGCCGCCACTTCCCGAAGGCGCCCGCGCCGCCTGACCCCCCGACTCGGGGTTCCCGTCCCCCAGGACAGCCCCGACGTCCGCCGCCCCCCTGCCCGGGGTCAGGCGGCGGACACCTACAGACGGGGACGTCGCCGGCAGATGAAGGCCGTCATCCACAGCTGGCCAGTACCGGTTCGAATCCGGAACGGCGGCGCTCCCTGAACACTCCTGCCGCCGGTGGCTCATCCGGCCGCAGGAACCGCTCCGGCCCGGCACCCATGGCTCCTCGGGCCGGAGCGGACCCCACACCCTGGCGGAGGTGACGATGCCGCTGCCCGCTGGCCTGTCGACCGTCACCGTCACCTGCACATACCGGTATCCGGATGGGCGCCCCTACGTCGGCCGGATCACCTTCAAGCCTGAGCCGCGGGTGCTGACCTCGGCGACGCACGGCACGATCGTCCTCGGCGACGTCGACGCCCAACTCGTCGACGGAGCCCTGACTGTCACCCTGCTCGCCACCGACGACCCCGACATCCAGCCCGTCGGCTGGACGTACCGGGTCACCGAGCGCTGGTACGACACCCCCGGCCGCAGCTACCCGATCGAACTGCCCGCCGGGAACTCGACGGTCGAGCTGACCGACCTGGCGCCCACCGAACCCAAGACCGGCGAGTACCTCGTCGCGGCAGGCCCGCCCGGACCGCAAGGCCCCACCGGCGCGACCGGCTCCCAGGGCCCGCCCGGTGCGACCGGACCCGCAGGCGCAACAGGCCCTGCAGGGCCCAAGGGCGACACCGGCGAACCCGGCCCGGCGGGTACAACAGGCCAGGTCGGAGCGACCGGTGCAACCGGGCCCGTAGGTGCGACCGGTGCCACCGGAGCCGCAGGGCCTAAGGGCGACACCGGCAGCCAGGGACCACAAGGGCCCACTGGCGAGACGGGATCAGCCGGTCCCGCAGGGCCGGCGGGACCGACCGGGGCTACCGGACCCCAAGGTCCCACAGGGCCTGCAGGAGCGGACGGCAGTAACGCTGAGGCCGAGGATTACACCGACGCCGCCATCACCACCCACTCGGGCGCTGCGGACCCGCACGGCGACCGGGCATGGGCGAACAGCGTGTTCGCCACCCTTGCCGCGCTCGCCGCGACGAACGGCAACGTGACCGCACTCGACGGCTACCTCGGCGATCTCCTCACCCGTCTCGCCGCCGTCGAGCAGGGCACCGCGTTCCTCACGGCCGTGCAGACCAGCAGCGTCAACGTGGCGTACAAGCACACCCTCGACGGCACTGGCGACAAGCTCGGCTTCCACGGCATGCCCACCGTCTCCCGGCAGACCGTCACCGGCAGCCGCACCGACGGCAGCGCACTCGCCAGCCTCCTGACCGCGCTCCACACACTGGGGCTGATCACCGACAGCACCACGACGTAGGGAGGCGTCCATGGCCGACAACCTCACGAACACTGCCGAGAACCGTGCCCTCGACTTCCTCATGGGTAACGCAACCACCGCCCCGACGACGCCGCTCAAGGTAGCCCTCGTCACCGCTGTCGGATCCGACTCCGCAGCAGGGACTGAAGTGACTGGCGGCAGCTACGTCCGCAAGAACCTCACCTCGCCGGCCGCGGTGAATGGGGCGACCTCGAACAGCGCCGACCTGGTCTGGACAGGCATGCCAGCCTGCACCGTCGTCGGAGCCGAGATCTGGGACTCAGCAGGGTCGCCCGTGCGATCCGTCTACGTGACCCTGGCCGCCAGCCGAACGATGCTGGTGGGCGATGAGTTCAAGATCCTCGCGGGCGGGCTGACGATCGCGATCTCCTAGGAGGTTGATGTATGCCGCTCATCGGGGCCTTGATCGACAACTTCAACGACAACATCACGGGTCCGGACTGGGGCAACGCCTACGGCGGAGTCACCGAAACGGGAGGCCGGGCCCGCGTCCCGTGCACCACCGGGTACGCGGGCTACCAGACCGGGTACGCGTACACGCTCGCCAGCAGCAGCGTCTACCTACAGATCCCTATTGTCCCCGCCCTGTCCACGGCGACGACCGAGGCCATCGCCTGCATGATGATCCTCTCCGGGACGGCTGGTACACGGCTCGGGTTCGTGATCAATGCTGTTGGCGGGTTGCTCCGATGCAAGAGCGAGGTCGGCTACTACGACCCCGCGTCCGTTGACATCACGTACAACGGGACCACCCACAAGTGGCTGCGGATCACGGAAACCGCCGGGAACATCCTGTGGGACACCAGCCCCGACGGAACGACGTGGACCAACCGGCGGACGCTGGCAACACCAGCCTGGGTCGCCAGCGCGGTCGATACGCTCGCGCTCGACCTCTTCTGCCACCGCGACGCTGGGACCTCGGACTTCGCTGAATACGACAACGTGAATACGTTGTCGAACGGGGCGGTCTACACGGGAACCGCAGCGGCGACGGCAGAAAGTGCGGCGACGGCGACCGGCATTTACGTGGCCGTAGGCAGCGCAGCGGCCGTCGCGGAGTCCGACGCCGCCGCGACTTCCCGAGTTGTCGCCACAGCGACAGCATCGGCACTCGGCGAGGTCGATGCCAACGCGGTTGCTGCGGGTGCCGACCTGAGCGACGTTGACGTACACGTCGGCGCCCCGCGGAGCGGATGGGCGGTGAGCACGCCGTGGAAATAGCAGCTACATCCACCGAGTTCGTGCACGTCACCGCCGTCGCGAAGGTGGCCGGCGCCAGCGTTCCCACGCCCACGCCGCCGAAGTTCGCGTTCCTTCTCACTGCCGCCAATCCCGCACCAGGTGACTGGCTCACCGGTGAGTGGGCGACACCACGAGCCCGCATCCTCATCGGACCCGTAGGCGGCGTCGTCACGCTCGCCGCGGGCGAGTACAGCGTGTGGATTCAGTTCGCAGCCGGAACCGAGACGCCCATCTACCGGGCCGGCACCGTCACCGTCTACTGATCACATCGGAGCCCGCGCCATGGCCGACGACCTGCTCGTCATCATCCCCACCCGCGGCAGGCCCGCCAGTGTTCCCGCCCTCGTTCAGGCGTGGGACGACACAGGAGCTACCGCCGACCTGCTGTTCGCCGTCGACACCGACGACCCCGAGCTCGCCGAGTACAAGAAGCACCAGGCGGCACTAAAGGGCGACGACCGCTTCCGGTTTACCTACGGCAAGCGTCGGCGGCTCGTCGGCACCCTCAACCAGCAGGCGGCCAAGGCGGCCAAGGGCTACCGCTTCCTGGCGTTCATGGGTGACGACCACCGGCCCCGCTCGGCTGGCTGGGACGAGCGCATCCGCATCTGCCTCTCCGGCGGGCCCGGCATCGTCTACGGCAACGACCTGCTGCAGGGCGAAGCCATGGCCACCGCCGTCGCCATGACGTCCGACATCGTCGCCACGCTCGGCTACATGGCGCCACCCAGCATGGTCCATCTCTGCGTTGATCTGTGCTGGGTCGACTGGGGCAGGGGCATGGGGCGCATCACGTACCTGGACGACATGGTGATCGAGCACCTCCACCCGGCGAATGGCAAGGCCGAACTGGACGCCGGATACGAAGAGGTCAACGGAGACGCCATGGTCACCGCCGACTCCGCCGCCTACTACGAATACCGGGACGGCGGGGCACTCGAAGCCGACCTCGCCAAGCTGCGACAGCTCGTCGAGGAGGCAGTGTGACCGCCGAATCGGTGATCGCAGCCTGGGATCAGGCCAGCCCCGAAGCGATCCATCCGCTGCGCGGCGTCTCCGAGCGCGCCTACTGGGGTTCCGGGGAAGAGCAGGCGGCGATGCTCGCCACGGTCATCCCGGCTGGCGCCAAGGTGCTGGACTTCGGGTGCGGGGACGGCCGCGTCGCCATCCCCATGGCCGGACTCGGCTACGAGGTCACCGCGGTCGATTCGTCGCAGCGCATGCTGGACAGGCTCATCGAACGCACCACCGGCGTCACCGCCGTACACGCTGCGGCAGACGGCATCGCCGCCCACCTCGGCCGCCGGCGCATGGACGCCGTCTACTGCCTGGCCGTCCTTATCCACCACAGCTACGCGGACTGCCTCGACACCGTCGGGAAGCTGCGGGCCGCGACCAAGCTCGGCGGCGTTCTTGTCCTCGACTGGCCCGTCTCCGATCAGCCGGCTGAAGCCGACTCGTGGATTGGCGTCACCACCTGGTCCCGCGAGCAGCAGGCCGACGTCTGTCGAGACCTCGGCCTGGAGCCGGTCGACAGCGAACTGCCGTGGGGCGTGTACAGGGCGGTCAGGACGTGACGTCCACCAGGTGCACCTGTCACCACGACGTCGATGACCATCAAGCAGGCGGCTGCGGCGGGCTCGACAGCTACGGACTGCCCTGCGAATGCCCCAGCTTCGAACCCTGCCCGTGCGGGTCGGACTCTGACGCGGACGAGGAGGCGTGATGGACGTTCTCCTCACAGGCAACCGTGGATTCGTCGGCAGGCATCTACAGGCCGCGATGGAGGCGCGTGGTTGGGACGTCCACGGCATAGAGCTCGATCCCCTGCACTCCGACGCCCTTGACCTCTTCCGCTACAGCACCGACGTCTACGACCTCGCCATTCACTGCGCTGCGATTGTCGGGGGCCGGGCCTCCATCGACGGCAGCCCGCTCGGCGTCGCCACGAACCTGGCGCTCGACTCCTGGTACATGCGGTGGCTGGCGCGCAGCTACATTCCGCGCGCCGTGTACTTCAGTTCCTCGGCCGCCTACCCGGTCGCCCTCCAGCAGCCTGGTGAGGTTCACCGGCTCGTCGAGGGCGACATCGACTACGAGCAGCCTGGTCGGCCTGACGCGACCTACGGACTCGCCAAGCTGACAGGTGAGCAGCTCTGTCAGTACGTAGAGGCCGAGGGCACGAAGATGACGGTGCTGCGGCCGTTCTCCGGGTACGGCAGCGACCAGGCGGATTGCTACCCGTTCCCGGCGTTCATCGCCCGTGCCAAGGCGAGGCAGGACCCTTTCGAGGTGTGGGGCGACGGCAGTTCGACGCGGGACTGGATCCACATCGACGACCTCGTCGGCGCCACGCTCGCGGCCGTTGAGCAGGAAGTCACCGGGCCGGTGAATCTCGGCTGGGGCAGGGCGACCAGCTTCGACGAGCTGGCCGGCTACGTCACCCAGGCCGCCGGATACAGCCCGCGCATCCAGCACCTCAGCGCCGCACCGCAAGGCGTGCACCACAGGGTGTGCGACCCGAAGCGGATGCTCGCGTTCTACGACCCGCAGGTCACCCTCGAAGAGGGGATCCGGCGGGCGCTCAACGACTGAGACAAGGAGCCCGCGCCATGGCTGCCGCCGAACTGCCCAACTGGGTATGGGATCTACTCATCGTCCTTCGACGCCACGAGGACGAGCACTCCTCCGAATCAGGGTGTCTCCAGCCAGCCCTCGACCTGGTGCCCATTGAGATACGCGACCAAGCTGCTGCGGTCGAGGCGTACATGCTCGGTGCGGTCAATGACCAGGTTGCCCGCCAGGTTGAGAAGAACTGGGACGCCATGATGGACGCGCTCATCGGCGCCACTGGGCGAGAGCACCCGTCTTGAGTGGCGGATGGAAAGGCTCGGACCGCAAGGCCCGGCTGCCGTCGGGCTGGTCAAAGATCCGGGCCCGAATCCTGGCGCGCGATCCGGTGTGCAAGATCTGCAACGTGAGGCCGTCCAGGTTCTGCGACCACATTGTGGCCAAGGCCGATGACCACAGCGAGGCTGGCCTTCAAGGCGTGTGTGGCCCCTGCCACGATCAGAAGAGCAGCGCCGAGGGGAACGCAGCCCAGCGCGCGAACCCGCGGCCTGGACGCGCACGGCCGGCCGAGCAGCACCCCGGGCTGAGGGAGTAGGCCATGACCCGCTACCTGATCACCTACCCCAAGGGGCAGGGCGAGGACGTACTCGTCGAGGACGAGCAGCTGGAGCTCACCATCGCGCAGGGCTGGGCAGTGCTCACCGACCAGCACGGAGCATGCGTCGCACTGCCCTCCCACGCAGGCGCGAC
The DNA here is from genome assembly GCF_026342435.1 of Streptomyces sp. NBC_00237. Lineage (NCBI taxonomy): Bacteria > Bacillati > Actinomycetota > Actinomycetes > Kitasatosporales > Streptomycetaceae > Streptomyces > Streptomyces sp. NBC_00237. The sequence continues at coordinate 3,013,242 of NZ_JAPEMT010000001.1, forward strand.
CATCACCCGCATCGACGAGGCCGACGCCGCCGATTGACGGCAGTGCCGAACACCACAACCGAAGACGCCTGCGGGTAGCTCCCGCAGGAAGAAGGGCCCGATGTCTCCAGGCATCGGGCCTTTCGCATGCCCTGGAGACAGACATGAACCCCTGCCCCTACTGCGGCACGCTCATGACCAACCCGCGCCGCGTTCAGTGCGGAGACCCCGAGTGCAAGCGGCAGTACGTCAACGAGCGGCAGCGTGAGTTTCAGAGGCGCTACAAGGCCGAGCATGGCAGCTATCACAGTCGGCAGTACGACAAGCCCCGACCCAAGGGGCACCGGATCACTTGTGCTCACTGCGGGGAGGAAGCGAACGCCGCTAAGGGCACAGCCCGCTACTGTTCGCACGCCTGCTTCTATGACGCTCGTTATGGTGCTGACCGCACGCCAGCCATTGCGCGTGTATGGATCAGCGGGAAGTGTCTGAGGTGCGGTGACTGGTACATCGCCAAAAGGGCAGGCATGGGCGCTTCGTACTGCTCGCACCGATGCAGCAGCAGGGCTCAGGAGGATCGCCGACGGGCCCGCATAGCTGGCGCTGCGGTCGGTAGCGTGTCCCGTTGGCGGGTGTATGAGCGGGATGCGTGGACATGCCATATATGCGGTGACCCAGTCGATCGCGACGCTGTCGTACCAGACCTTGCAGCACCAGTCCTTGATCACGTTATGCCGCTTGCGCGAGGTGGACCGCACAGCGAGGGTAACTTGAAGACCGCTCACTTCTACTGCAACAGCGTCAAGCGCGATCTTGTCGAGGGCTGGTCAGCAGTGGCCTGACCTGGGGATATAGCCCTGACCTGCGGTTATGCGGATCGGGGACGTATAGGCGCCAAGGAGACCTACGGGTCTGGGGATCCGCTGACCTGCGGCGATGCACTCCCGGTCTAGACCACTCATGCAGTTCACATCCGTCAGATCGCTCGTTCTCGCAGGTCAAAGCCTTGTAGCCTACACACCCACCCCCTAGAATGGGGTGCATGCCCACACTGACCTGCGCCGTCTGCGCCAGCCCGCTCCCGGTGATCCACCGGTCCGACCGGCGGCACTGCTCGCGGTCCTGCGAGGCCAAGGCGTACCGGGCTCGCCGCCGTCAACGCGCTGACGTTGACCCGATCCCGGCCGAACTGCGGGTGCGGGACCGGTGGGTGCGCTGGAGCGCTCGGAAGGTTCCTCTGCGCACGGACTCACGGTTCGCATCCGTCACCGACCCCTCGTCCTGGTCCGACTACGCATCGGCGGCCCGCAGTTCGGCCGGCGTCGGTCTGGGCTACGTCCTCACCGTCGCCGACAACGTCCTGTGCATCGACTTGGACCACGTCCTCGACCAGAACGGGACGCTCACCCCATGGGCCGCCGAGTTCGTCGCCACCCTGCCGGACACGTTCATCGAGGTGAGCCAGTCCGGAACAGGGCTCCACATCTGGGGGCACGGCAGCCTCCAGCAGGGCCGCCGCATCAAGATGCCGGGCGGCACCGGCCTGGAGGTCTACGGAGACCGCAGGTACATCGCCGTGACCGGAAACACCTGGGGCAACGCCCCGAGCGGACTGGCTGACCTCTCCGAGGTACTCCTCACGCTGACGTAGCTCTGGAAGGGGGTGATGGCCGTGGCCGGCCGAGGCCCCCAGCCGAAGGACCCGTCGAGGCGGGCGCGTGCGAACAAGGAACCCGTGCCGCACACCGTTCTGCGGTTCGAGCGCGCCGAGGCGCCGGAACTGCCGGACTTCCAGGTCGAAGTCGACGGGGAACTCGTTGAGTTCCGCTGGCCGTCCCGCACGGCCGACTGGTGGGAGATGTGGAAGCGCTCGCCGCAGGCGGAGCACTTCTCCAGTACCGACTGGGACTTCCTCCTGGACACCGCACTGATCCACGCCCGCTACTGGCGGGGTGACACCTCGCAGGCCGCGGAACTTCGGCTTCGCGTGGCGAAGCACGGGGCGACGATGGAGGACCGGGCCCGCCTGCGCATGGCGTTCGCCGAGGCTGACGAGGCGGATGGCGGCAAGGGTTCGTCGGGTGCCGACGCGGCCCGCGCACGGTACGCGAAGCTTCGGGTGATCAAGCCCGGTACGGATGACGAGGCCGAGGGGTGATCACATGCCCTGGCGTGGCCCTTCCTACCCCGGTGAGATCCCGACCCTCGGCCATCAGGTGCTCGGGTGGATCTATGAAAACCTGATCGTCCCGGACGGTCCGGCGGCCGGCGACCCTCTGGAGTTCACCGACGAGCAGGCGATGTTCGTCCTGCAGCTGTATGCGATCGACCCGCGGTTCCGGGGCCCTGCGATCGACGGGCGGGCCCTGAACAACGGGCGCCGCATCAGGAGGGCGGTGCTCTCCCGGCCGAAAGGCTGGGGCAAGCCAAGAGCCCCCTGGTTGCCGCCTTGTGTCTCGCCGAGGCCCTCGCACCTGTGGTCCCTGACGGCTGGGACGCGGAGGGCGAGCCTGTCGGCCGCGAGTGGACGACGCTGGGCTTCAAGGCCAAGGTCCAGATCGTCGCGGTTTCCGAGGATCAGACCGCGAACACCTGGGATCCGCTTCTGGAGATGGCCCGCAACGGGCCTGTCGGCGAGAACTACGACATCCTGCCGATGGAGTCCTTCGTCGACGTGCCGCGCGGGCGGGTCGAGTTCGTCACCAGCTCCGGGACGTCCCGCGAGGGCTTCCGTCCGGTTTTCTCAGCCATGGACCAGACCGAGTCGTGGATCCCGACCAACGGGGGCCGAAAGCTCGCCGCGACGATCCGCCGCAACCTCGGCAAGGTCAACGGCTGTTCCGTCGAGACTCCCAACGCCTTCATTCCGGGCGAGGGCTCGGTGGCGGAGCGGTCCTTCGAAGCCTGGACGAAGCAGCAGCAGGGCAAGTTGAAGCTCGACGAGGGCCTGCTGTTCGACCACCGGGAGGCGCCGCCGGAGACCGACCCGGCGGACGAGCAGTCCCTCCTCGCCGGGCTTGCGGAGGTATACGGGGGATCGGCCGACGTCAACGGCGGCTGGGTCAACCTGCGCCGCCTCCTGGCCGAGTACTGGGATCCCGACACCGACCCCCAGGACGCCCGCCGCTACTACCTGAATCAGGTGACGCATGCGACGGACGGCTGGATCAGCCAGCCCGAGTGGGCGTCGGTCGCCGCCGCGGATGTGGTGGTCGGCGATCGCGACGAGATCGTTCTCGGCTTCGACGGGTCCCGCCGCCGTTCGCACAGCGTCACTGACGCGACCGCCCTGGTCGGCTGCCGGGTCTCGGACGGCCATCTGTTCCTTCTCGGCTGCTGGGAGCAGCCGGAGGGCTTGTTCGGGAAGGACTGGCAAGTTCCGACGTTCGAGGTACTCGCGGCTGTCGAGGATGCCTTCAAGCGCTACCGGGTGGTGGGGATGTACGCGGACCCCGCGAAGTGGGAGTCACACATTGCCACGTGGGAGGCGAAGCACGGTCGCCGGCTGAGAGTGAAGTCGACCTTGCAGCATCCGATCGAGTGGTGGATGACGGGCGGGCGGTCCAACTTGATCGTGCGCGCGCTGGAGAAGTTCCGCTCCTCGGTCGTCGACGGCGAACTGTCGCACGACGGATCGAGTGTCCTCACCCGGCACGTTCTCAACGCCCGCCGTCGGGAGTCGCGTTCGGGCATCCAGATCGCCAAGGATCATCCCGAGTCACCCCGCAAGATCGACGCGGCTGTGGCCGCAGTTCTGGCCTGGCAGTGCCGGGTCGACGCAGTATCCAAGGGCCTCGGCAAGAAGAAGCGCAGCTCCGGAAGGGTGGTGGTCCTCCGATGACGACTCCCACCCTCCCGCTGATCGGCCTGTCGGACGATGAGCTGCAGCTCCTGACCATGCTCCGCACCGACCTGCTGGAGCAGCGCTTCAAGTTGGACCTGCTGGATGCCTACTTCAACGGCGAGCAGCTGGTCCGGGATTTGGGGATCTCGATCCCTCCCCAGTTGAAGGGCTTGCATACGGTCATCGGCTGGCCGCGGATCGGCGTGGAGGCTCTGGAGCAGCGCCTTGACCTGGAGGCGTTCCGGTGGGCGGACGGCTCTGACGGCTCTGACCTCGACGAGATCGCGGAGGCGAACGACCTCTACGACGAGTCGTCTCTGGCCCACTTGGATGCGCTGACCTATGGCCGCGAGTACGTGACGGTGGGCTCCAGCGAGGGCGACTCGCCTCCGCTCATCACCTATGAGTCGCCCCAGGACATGACTCTGTCGTGGGATGCGCGGCTGCGGATGGCGACGTCGGCGCTGCGGGAGTCCCAGGACCGGTTCGGCTACGGTCTCGGCCCTGACGAGCGTCTGGTGACTCTGTACCTGCCGGATCAGACGGTCCTGGCCGTCGAGGCGAACAACGGCTGGGAGATCGTAGACCGTGACGTCCACCGTATGGGTATGGTGCCGGTGCTGCGGATGGCGAACCGGCAGCGAACTGCGGACCGGATCGGCAAGTCGGAGATCACTCCCGAGGTCATGTCCATCACGGATGCGGCGTGCCGACGTCTGATGGGTATCGAGGTGGCGGCCGAGTTCTACGGTGCGCCGCAGAGGTACATCCTGGGTGCTTCCGAGTCGGCGTTCCAGGACGCGGAGGGGAATACCAAGAGCGCCTGGGAGACGTACATCGGCCGTGTCCTGGCTCTGGAGCGGGACGAGGACGGCCAGGTTCCGACGGTTGGCCAGTTCACCGCCCATGACCCGTCCGGTCAGACGAAAATCATCGATCTGTACGCCCGGATCATGGCCACTCAGCTCGGGCTGCCGCCGCACATGCTCGGCTACACCAGCGACAACCCCGCCTCGGCGGACGCAATCCGCAGCTCCGAGGCGATGCTGGTGAAGAAGGCGGAGCGCCGTATCAAGCGCTTCGGTGCCACGCACCGGGACGCGATGCGGCTGGCGCTGTGGGTGCGCGACGGCACCCCTCCGGATAAGGCGCGTCGCATCGAGACGGTGTGGCGCAATCCGGCGACGCCGACGCTGGCCGCTCAGACGGACGCTGCGGTGAAGCTGGCGCAGGCGGGCATCGTCCCGGCCGACAGTGACGTGCTCCTGGAGATGGCTGGCCTGTCGGAGGACCAGCGCCGCCGGGTTGCCGCAGACCGCCGGAGGGCGCAGGGCGCCGCTCTGCTGGCTCAGTTGACGCAGGCGGGAGCCCAGGAGGCGCCGCCCGCCGAGGAGCCGGAGGCCGACGATGCCGACGCGGATCTCTGACGCGTCGCCTGTCGCTGCTCGGCTTCGGGCACGGCAGTCTCTGCTGACGCGGCTCCTTGTGCGGGATCTGCGAGGGCTGCGTCGTCTGATTGACCCGGAACGGCTGCAGGATTCGGTGCCGTTGTGGATGACGGCGGTGCGGGCCTTGGTGGACCAGTACGGGGCGGCGTCAGCGTCGGTGGCGTCGGAGTCGTACTCCCGCGAGCGCGATGCCTCGGGCGTGCGGGGCGTTTTCGACCCCCATCCCTCCGACCCGCTGCCGGACGAGCAGGTGGACAAGAGCCTGCGGTGGGCGGTGGCGGACCTGTGGCAGACCGACTCGGAGGTGCCACTCGACCTTCGGGTCGGCCAGGCGCAGGTCCGCGCCGAGGCTGCCGTGCAGAAACTGGTGGCCGATCAGGGCCGAGCGACCATGCGTAAGGCCGTCGCGCGGGACCGTGAGGCGGTCGCCTATGCGCGGGCAGCAGCTCTGGGGGCCTGCTCTTTCTGCAAGTTGATGGCCACCCGTGGCGCCGTCTATAAGAGCGCCCGTACCGCAGGCAGGGACGCCGACGAGCGGTTCACCGGTGACGCTTCGGTCGTGAAGTTCCACGACAACTGCCATTGCGCGATCATCCCGGTTTTCCGGGGGCAGCAGTTTGAGCTTTCCCCGCACGCAGCTGAGTGGGACCGCCTGTACCGCGAGTACGCGCAGGGCCACTCGGGCGACCAGCTCCGCCGCTTCCGGCGGGCTCTCGCCGAGCACGACAGCAACCCGCTGCCGTCCTCTTCCTGACCCACCCATGGCCGCCCTGGTGGTGGCCTTTCTCAGCCCCTGGAGGGCGACACCGTCATGCCCGAAGAGACAGAGACCGAGCAGGTCGACGAGCAGTCGCAGGAGACCGATTCCGCCCCGGAGGCGGAGGTCACCGAGGAGCCGTTCGACCGGGCGCGCGCCGAAGCCAAGATCAAGAAGGCGAACTCGGAGGCCAAGAGCCTGCGTGAGCGCCTGAAGGAACTGGAGCCCCTCGCCCGTAAGGCGAAGGAGCTGGAGGACGCGCAGAAGTCCGAGCAGGAGCGGCTCAGCGAGCAGCTGAACGCGGCCGAGGAGCGCGCCGCGAAGGCGGTGCGCACTGCGGTGGCCGCGAAGGTCGAGGCTCTCGCCGCCACTTCGTTTGCTGATCCCTCGGACGCCGCCGGGGCTCTGGATCCATCCATCTACGTGGACGAGGCCGGGGCGATCGACGTCGACGCGATCAAGGCCGATCTGGCAGCTCTGTTAAAGCGAAAGCCGCACTGGGCTCTCCCGGACGAAGGTCCGCGCTCGCCGAGGCCGGACCGCACTCAGGGTTCCTCGGGCAATGGCAACCGTTCGTCATCCGATCCCGGCGTGAAGTTCGCCGCGATCATGGAACAGGCCCTGAAGGGCCGCTGAGAGAGGTAACCCTCCATGGCTCACACGAATCCGATCAAGACATCCGACCTCAACTCGATCTTCCTCCCGCCGGACATGATCGGCCCGATCTTCGAAAAGTCGGTCGAGCAGTCTGCGGTGATGTCGCTGGCCAGGCGCGTCCCGCTGTCCATGACGGCCCAGACCGCCGTGCCTGTCCCGCTGGATGTGCCGACCGCCGACTGGGTCGAGCAGGCCGGGCGCAAGCCGCTCAGCACGGGCGGTATGGAAGTCAAGACGATGAGCGGCAAGAAGATCGCCGTTCTGATCCCGGTGGCCATGGAGGTCGCCCGCTCCAACGCCGCCGGCCTGTGGACCCAGCTCCAGAAGGACCTGCCTACAGCTTTCGCCCGCGCCTTCGACCGGGCGACGATCCACGGCAAGAGCATGAAGGGAGCTACCGGCCCGTTCCCGGACTACCTGGCGCACACCTCCAAGTCCGTGACCATCGGCACCACCACCCAGGGCCTTGGCGGCATCTGGGGCGACCTGGTCAAGGGCCAGAAGGAAATCATCGACGACGACTGGGACTACACCGGCACCGTCCTCGACTACCGGATGAAGCCCTCCCTGCTCGGCGCGACCGACACCACCGGCCGCCCGATCTTCGTCGACACCACGACCCCGGGCACCGGGGCGGCCCTCGCGGGCACGCTCGTTGGTGAGCCGGTGGCCTACTCCCGGTCGGTCTCCGGAAAGCTGCGCCGCCAGACAGGCACCATCGACACTGGCCTGCGGGGTATCGGCGGCGACTGGTCCCAGACCGCGTTCGGCGTCGGCATGGACATCACCATCAAGATCTCCTCCGAGGCGACGTACATCGACGAGGACGGCGGCGTGCATTCGGCATTCCAGGAGAACCTTGTTCTCCTGCTCGCAGAGGCGTACTACGGGTTCGTCCTCGGTGACGACGAAGCCTTCGTCAAGTACCTGGCTGCGGGCGGCTCCTCCTGATGCCGGGCGTGGGGGATGGCCGTGCACCGCTGCGGATCGTCGCCCGGCTGCACGGCTACCCGCCGCGCCATAACGCCGGCGCCGAGTGGATGGTCCACAGCCAGTTCCGGGCCCTGGTCGAGCGCGGGCACGAGGTCACTGTGTGGCTGTCGCGGTACACCGCCGACACCGCCGAGTACGAACTCGACGGAGTCAAGGTCATTCCCCTGGAGGCCCGCCTCGACGCGGGGAGTGCGATCCGCAACTGCGACGTCGTGGTCTCGCACCTGGAGAACGTCCCCTCCGCAGGAGCACTCGCCCGCGGGTACGGCAGACCGCACATCGTGGTCTGCCACAACACCCACAGGCAGAGCTTCCGGGAGATGGCACAGGGCGCGGACCTGGCGGTCTACAACTCGCAGTGGATGAAGCGGGAAGCGGAGCTGTTCTTCGCCGAGTACCCCAAGGGCGTGAAACCCAGGCTGGACGTGGTCGTGCGGCCACCGGTGTTCGCCGACGAGTACCGGACGAAGCCAGGCACCCACATCACACTGGTCAACCTCAACGAAGAGAAGGGCGGCCAGCTCTTCTCGAAGCTCGCCGCTCGCATGCCTGACGTGCGGTTCCTCGCAGTGCTAGGCGCTTACGGCGAGCAGGTCGTGCCTGGCTTGCCGAACGTCGAGGTCGTGGGCCACATGTGCGGTCACGAGATGCGGGACGCCGTTTACAGCAGGACGAAAGTCCTGTTGATGCCGTCGTCCTACGAGTCGTGGGGGCGCGTGGGTGTCGAGGCGCTGGCGTCCGGTATCCCCGTGGTCGCACACCCCACCCCGGGGCTGTGCGAGTCGCTCGGGGAGGCGGGGGTTTTCGTCGACCGCCACGACGTCGATGGCTACGAGACGATCATCCGCAAGCTGCTGACCCCCTCGGAGTACCGGCTCGCGGCGAAACGGGCGAAGGCCCGCTCGGCGGAGCTCGACCCGACCGCCGACCTCGCCGCCTGGTGCGACGCCGTGGAGTCCCTGGTCAGTTGAGGAGGACGCCGTGGCATTCATCGCTCCAACCGCTGAGCAACTCGCCCTGTACTTGGGGACCGAGGAGATCCAGGGGGATCGCGCCGATCTGCTCATCCAGCAGGCTGTCGCCCTCGCGCAGTCCGTGGTCAAGCCCTTGCCGGAGCAGGCGACCGCAGTCGTCCTGTCCGTTGCCGGGCGGGCCTACGTCAACCCTCAGCAGGTCAGTTACGAGACGATCGGCCCGATGTCCGTCCAGCGGCCGTCGGGGTCCGGTGGCCTGTACCTGACCAAGGCCGACAAGGCGGCCCTGAAGTCGCTGGCTGGCCGGGGCGGTGCCTTCACGGTTGATCCGACACCCGCGACCGCCGACCCGTCACCGACCTGGCCGGTCGACGACACCTACGGTGCGGGGCTGCAGTACGAGCCCGGCTGGGGGTGGGTCTGAGTGCCTGCCCCTTACGTGTACGGGGAGACGGTGCGCATCCTGCGGACCGGCCCCTCCCCGGGGCGCGATCCGCGCGGGCAGCCGCTTCCGGGCCCGGACCAGTCCTTCGACTTGCCCGGCTGCGTGGTCACTCCGCGGGCGGAGTCGCTCACGGTGGGTGGCTCGCAGCAGCAGGAGCGAGACACGGTCATCGTGGGTTGGACCGTGTACGCCCCGCCGGGCAGCGTGGTCCGCACCACCGACCGGGCCCGGATCCGGGGCGTGGTGTGCCAGGTGACCGGGGAGCCAGGCGACTGGCGTCAGTCACCATTCACTGGGACCCGGGGGCCAGTGCAGTTCGCGGCGGACATGGTTACCGGGTAGACCGTGCCTGTTCGACGGCGGCGACGAGCTTGGCCGCCTCGTCGTTGCTCCGGTGAGGGATGGACAGGCTATGCGGGTCGTCGTAGTGCGGCCTTCCGCCCTGGAGGAAGCCGCTCTGCTCTCCGGCTGCCACTGATCCGGGCAGCACGAACTGCACGTAGCCGTGCATCAGCCTGGTGGCGGGCTTCAGCCGGGTGCCAGTGACGTCGGCGGCACGGATTCGATACTCCCGCCCCTGCATGCCGACGGGCTTCTTGGTGATGGTCACCCACTCGCCGTCGAAGCTCACGGTGCCGACTACGCCCTTGACGTCCATACGTCCCCCTTGAGTGGAAAGGGGTCCATGATGCCCGCGCGATTCCGGATGTCCAAGAGGGGTGTCGGGCAGCTCCTCAAGAGCCCCATGATTCAGGCGGAGATGGTGCGCCGGGCGGAGGTCATTCGCTCGACCGCGGTAGCCATCGCACCTGTGTACGCGGGCACTTGGGGTGGCAGCCCGGGGCACTACAAGGCCAGCTTCGAGGTGTCCTCGACTGCTCGTGGCGGCCGACGCCGGGACCGTGCGACTGCCGTCGTGCGGAACACCGCGTACTACGCCCGCTGGGTGGAGTACGGCACCGAGCGCGTCCCTGCCCATCACGTGCTGCTGCGTGCGGCCCGTGCGGGTGGCCGCTGATGGCGGCGGTCGGGTCGGTCGACGTCGAGCTCCTCGTCATCGGCTGGCTGCAGCAGCGCCTCGGCGACGGGGTCGTCGTCCGCGACGAGCTCGACAACAACCTCTTGGCGGAGCTACCCACCGTGCAGGTGACGGTGGTTGGCGGGGATGACGACGGGCTCCGGCTGGACCGTGCGCTCGTCGACATCGACGTCTATCACTCCACCCGCGCGCAGGCCATCGCGCTGGCAGCAACGATCCACGGCGCCCTGCTCGGAGAGCTGCGAGGCAGCACGACGAGCACCGCCGTGGTCGGCCGGCTCGGCACCGTGTCGCGCCCTGCCGCCCGCCCCTACGAGAACACCGCCCTTCGCAGGGTGGGCGGCACCTACGAGCTCTTCAGTCACCCGGTCTCCTGACCGGTGGGGCCCGCGCCAGCCCTTCGTCCCGCCCGTGCGCGGGCTCTTCCATGTCTGGAGACATCATGGTCAACATCACCCGCGCCGCGGACCTCACGATGGTCGGCGCCAACGGCGGTGGCTGGGTCAGCCCCGTGGGCACCCCGGCTCTAGCCTCGCCGCTCGCTCAGCCGCAGTCCCCGTGGCAGGCGCTGGGAGCGATCTCGGACGACGGCCTGGTCAACGGCTGGGACGAGGACTCCCAGGAGTTCACCCCGTGGGGTCTGACCAGCCCGTTCCGCACCCAGATCACCAAGAGCGTCCGCACGTTCGGCCTCACGGTCTGGGAAACCAGCCGCAAGCCGGTCATGTCGCTGCACTACCGGCTCGACGACGCCGACCTGACCCCCGACGGCGACGGCATCACCAAGTTCGCCGAGACCGCGTCCCCGGTGCCTGACCGCCGTGCGTTCTGGTTCATCGTTCTCGACGGTGGCAGCGCCCGCGGCTTCTACGTGCCGCAGGGGGAGATTTCCGACCGCTCCGACGTCACGTACAAGCAGGACGAAATGAGCGGCTTCGAGTGGACCATCACCACCTACCCGGACGCGGCGGGCAACACCGTCTACCACGTGGACAAGCTGCCGCTGACGCCGACCGACCCGGCGTCCTGAGCTGGACGGGCGGGCCTTCTCTGCTGGCGCGGGCCCGGCCCGCCCGTCCTTCATCCCCACTGCCCGCGCCATCACCAAGGAGGCCCGCGCCCATGGCTGCAAACACGCGCAGTCGCACGAAGACCCAGCCCACAGAGACTGCAGAGGCCCGAGCCCAGGAGGCAGAGGCTGCCGGGCACTACGTGACAGCACCGCTCTGCGGCAAGCAGGTCGAGTTCTCGCCTGCGCCCACGTGGCGTCAGTCGACGATGCGCAAGCTGCGCGTTGGCGACTTCGACGCCTTCATGGAGGACATCCTCAGCCCCGACTCCTACGACATCTACCTCGACCTTGATCCCACGAACGACGAGGTCAACGAGTTCATGGAGGTCGCCAGCGAGGCAGGCGGGGAGAGCCTGGGAAAGTCCAGTGGACCCAGGGCGTCGTCGAGGACCACGCGGAGGCGGTAGAAGCCGACCTCTGGCGCTACTACCAGCGGGACCTGCTCGACGTGCACCGCGGGGCGATGACCTGGCGGCAGGTCCGGGTGCTGATCCAGCATCTGCCCCCCGAGTCGTCCACCATGACCGCCCTGCGGAACGCCCTGGAACCTGCGGAGTACGAGGAGCAGGCCCGCAACGGCAAGCCCGAAGAAGGGCGCTGGTCCATGGCGGAACAGCTCCTCGCGGGCATCTCGGATTCGCTCCAGCAGCTGGAGTACATCCTCATCCTGGCCAATTCCAGCGGGAAGGGCCGCAAGCCCAAGCGCCCGATTCCCATGCGGCGGCCGGGCGTCAGTGCTCCGCGCGAGCGGGAGCAGCTCACCGAGCAAGGCTCGGAGTTCCTCTTCACCCTGATCAACGGCGGCGCGGCCTGACGCGCGGGAGGAGGCTCCCGTGGCGATCCAGGTCGGGTCTGTCGAGGTCGACGTCGTCCCCAACACCCGGGGCATCTACGCGCAGTTGCGTTCGGCGCTCGTCCCCGCCGCCACCCGCGCCGGTGACGACGCGGGTTCGGCAGCAGGCCGATCGTTCGGCCCCGCCATGCAGGCACAGGTGGGCGACGTCGGCCTGCGGATCGGCCAGCAGATCGGCAGCCAGATCGCCGCCCGCATCACCGCCGAGATCCGCAACGCGATGCGCAACGGCATCACCCAGGGTGGGGCTGCGGCCCGCCCGTCCGCCGTCCGGCAGGGCGACGACACGGGCGGCGCGTTCAGCCGTGCCCTGAAGACGCGGCTGGAAGCGGCGTTCCGCTCCCTCCCTAAGATCAACATTGATGCCAATACCAGTGAGGCCGACGCCGATCTACAGGCGCTCCGGGTCCGGATGGAGACCCTCGCCAACAAGCGGATCGGCATCGACATCGACGCCGCCCTCGCGAAGACCGAGATCAAGGAAATCGAGGCCGAGCTCACCCGGCTCGGCGCCTCGCACCCGAACGTCCAGGTCCGTGCGGACACGGCCGCCGCCCGTGCCGAGCTCGCTGCCGTCCGCGCGCAGATCGATGCCGTCGACGGTAAGCGTGCCCGCATCGACGTCGATACTTCGGGCGCTTTGTCGGCCGTCATGCAGCTCGCCATCGCCATCGGCGGGCTGGCGGCGATCCCGGCCGTTCCGATCCTGGCGGCGGGCATCGGCGCGGTCGGCTCCGCTGCGGTCGCCGCGGGTGTGGGTGTAGGCGCCCTCGCCGCCGTGGCGGCCCCCGCCTTCATGAGCATCGGCGGGGCCCTGCAGGCGCAGAAGGCCGCACAGGACGCCGCTACGAACGCTACGGCCCGCGGTGGCCAAGCGGCTGGCCAAGGGGCCTCTAAGGCCCTCCAACTCGCCGGTGCCCAGCAGTCCCTGGCGACCGCGCACCGTAATGCCGCCCGGCAGATCAAGCAGGCCGAGCAGGGCGTGGGCGACGCCGTCCGCTCCGCCGCTGAGGCCGACGCCCAGGCGGCTCAGCAGGTCAAGGCCGCCCGACAGGGGCTCGCGGATGCCGTACAGCAGGCCGCGGATCGCCAGCGGGATGCCGCCGAGCGGGTGGCGCAGGCGGAGCAGTCCCTCGCGGACGCGCAGCGCACGGCCCGTCAGGCTCAGCAGGATCTGACTCGGGCCCGCAAGGACGCTACGGCGGAGCTCGCTGAGATGGGCGATCGCCTCACCAATGCGCGGCTGTCCGAACGGGACGCGGCGCTCTCGGTACAGGAGGCGGAGGTCCGGCTTCGCGCCACCCAGGTCACCGGCAGCAAGGCGACCGCCATCGAGCGGCAGCGTGCCCAGCTCGCCTACGACCAGGCAGTGCAGCGGCTCAAGGAACAGCAGGCCGAAACCAAGAACCTGACCTCCGAGAAGGCCGCGGCTGACAAGGCCGGTGTCGAGGGCTCGGAGACGGTCAAGGCCGCTCAGGAGCGTGTGGCGTCCGCCGAGCGCGGCGTCGCCGAGCAGCAGAAGGCTCTCGGTAAGGCGCGTACCGAGGCGGCACGGCAGCAAGTGCAGTCCCAGCGCGACATCGCGGCGGCGCAGGAGAAGGTCGCCGAGTCCCAGCGCAACGTCACACGCGTCCAGGAGGACGGTGCCCGTTCCGTCGCCCGCGCCCAGGACAGCCTCGCGGCAGCGCAGGCGTCCGCCGCCGACTCCATCGCCTCCGCGCAGCGTCAGATCGCCTCCGCTCAGCAGTCGGCTGCATCGACTGCGGCCGGGGGCATTGATCAGGCTGCCGTCGCGCAGGCCAAGTACCAAGCGGCACTGGCTAAGTTGACGCCGACGGCGCGTGCAACGTTCGACGCGTTCATCGCGCTCCGGACGGCGTTCAAGTCGTGGTCGGAGTCGTTGCAGCCTGCGGTGATGCCGCTCTTCACCCGCGCACTCGTCGGCCTGAAGAACTCGCTGCCGGGGCTGACCCCGTTCGTCCTGGCTGCGGCCAAGGGCATCGGCATCCTGCAGGACAAGGTGTCCGCCGGGTTCAAGTCGCCCTGGTGGAAGTCGTTCAAGAAGGATCTCGCCGGGGCGGTCGTCCCGGCGATCGTTGGCCTGGGCTCCGCCGTGGGCAACGTCTTCAAGACCATCGGTGGGATCGTCGACGCGTTCCTGCCGCACATGGACTCCATCAGCGAGCGCATGCAGGCCATCACCGGCCGGTGGGCGAAGTGGGCGACTGGGCTGAAGGGGTCGCCGGAGTTCGAGCGCTTCCTGGCCTACGCCGCGCGGATGGGCCCGGTCCTCGCCAAGGCCATCGGCGACATCAGCAGCGCCTTCTACCAGATGGCCAAGGCGACGGCACCCCTGTCCGGTCCCGTCCTGACGGCTCTCGGTGCGGTCGCGCGTGCCATCGCCTCGATCGCATCGAACCTGCCGTGGCTGATCCAGCTCATCTACGCGGTCTGGGTCGCAACGAAGCTCTGGACCTTGGCCGTGATCGCGTTCAACCTCGCCATGAACGCCAACCCCATCGTCCGCATCATCACGCTGATCGTCGCCCTCGTCGCTGCGGTGGTCTACGCGTACAAGAACTGGGAGAGCTTCCGGAACGTCGTCGACACGGTCTGGTCAGCAATCAGCGCGGCAGCAATGTGGGCGTGGAATACGGTCCTCAAGCCCATCTTCGCCGCGTTCGCCGCAGCCTTCCGGGCGGTGGCGACGGTGGCGACGTGGCTGTGGGAGAACATCATCGGGCCCGTCTTCACCTTCATCGCGAACGCGGCGAAGGTGCTGTTCACGGTCGTCTTCACCGTCCTGATCACCCCGCTCAAGACCGCGTTTGAGGTCATCGGGGCCGTGGTCTCCTGGCTCTGGACGAACATCTTCAGCCCGGTCTTCACGTGGATCGCCGAGAAGGCCCGGTGGCTCTGGCAGCAGCATCTGAAGCCTGTATGGGACCAGGTGAAGGTCGGCCTGGCGCAGCTCGGCGCGAAACTCAAGGAACTGTGGGACCGGTACGGGCGGCCGGTCATGGACTGGCTGGCCGAGAAGTTCACCTGGTTGTGGCAGCAGAAGATCAAGCCCTCACTGGACGCCATCAAGCCCGGCCTGAAGGCGCTCGGCGACCGGCTGATGCAGCTCTGGCGGGACTACGCCAAGCCCGCCTTGGAGTTCATCGGCGACAAGGCGGGCTGGCTGTGGCGTAACGCCCTGAAGCCAGCCTTCATCGTGATCGGGGGTGGACTGAGGGGGCTGGCGAAGAGCTTCGACGACACCCGGAGGAACATCGACACAGCCTGGTCCAAGCTGCGCGAGATCGCGCGGGCGCCTGTGCGCTTCATCATCGACCAGGTCTACAACCGGGGTCTCGTCCCCACCTGGAACGCCATCGCCACCGCGTTCGGCGCCCCGAAGATCCCGCGCATGGAAATCAAGGGCTGGGCAACCGGCGGTGTCCTGCCCGGATACACCCCGGGCCGTGACGTTCACCTGGCCGCCCTCTCCGGCGGTGAGGCTGTCATGCGCCCGGAGTGGACGCGGGCTGTCGGACCCGAATACGTGAACGCCATGAACGCCGCAGCCCGCGGCGGTGGTGTCACTGGTGTGCAGCGGGCCCTCGGCCTGCCCGGCTTCAAGGACGGCGGCATCTTCGACTGGATCGGTTCCGCCGCTTCAGCGGTCAAGGGGGTCGGCTCGAAGGCGTGGGAGGGTGTCAAGTCCGCCGCTGGCTGGTTGACGGATACGCTCGAATCCTCCGCCCGCGCAGGACTGAAGGCCGTGGTCAACCCGCTGATGGCCCTCTTCCCTTCGGGAGGCGGCGAGTTCGGCAGGATGATCCACAAGATCCCGTCGACGATGATCGACGCGATCCTCGGATACACCAAGAAGGCCGACGACAAGGGAGCCAGCTTCGGTGCCGGTAGCGGGGGTCCGATCGGCGGGACCATCCCCACCGGACAGCGCAGGGCGATCATCACCCAGGCGCTGGCCGCCGCAGGGGTTCCGCCGCCCGGCACCATGGGCCAGTGGCTTGCGGGCATGAACACCCTGATCACCCGCGAGTCCGGATGGAACCCCAGGGCACGCAACAACTGGGACATCAACGCCAAGAACGGCGTCCCCTCCCAGGGCCTGGCTCAGACGATCCCGCCGACCTGGAGCGCCTACGTACCCGCCTCGCTGCGGTCGCGCGGCATCCTCGACCCGGTATCCAACGTTGCTGCCGCCGTCCGCTACATCGTGTCGAGGTACGGCAACATCACCAACGTCCAGCAGGCCAACGCCAACCGACCGCCCGCCGGGTACGACTCCGGCGGCTACCTCCAGCCGGGCCTCAACCTTGCCTACAACGGCACCGGCAAGCCGGAGCCGGTGTTCACCTCCCAACAGGCGAACGCGCTGATCGGCATGGCGGCCTCCGGTGGCAGCGGCATCGGCGACCTGAACGTCAAGGTCTACGTCGGAGATCGGGAGATCACCGACATCGCTCGCGCTGAAGTCCACGCCAGCAACGGCCAGCTGATCCAAGTCCTCAACGCGCGAGGGGGTAGCTGATGGCGATCCCCGGCAACCTGTTGTCGCAGGTCACGGAGTCCATCGACCCGAACACTTCAGGCTGGGCTCCGCTCCTCAACTGCACCCTGGCGAAGGGCACTGGAGGGAGGAACGGCGGTGACGGCTGCCTCGCCATCAAGTCTGTCGCCGCCGGGGAGATGCGGGCCCGGACCGCCTCGTCGTACCCGGTCGTGGCGGGCACGGTCTACCTCGCCTTCGCCGATGCGGGCGGGGGGACTGTCCCGGAGAGGATCGGTATCCGCTGGCTGTCCGCATCGAATGCGGAGCTCTCCATCCTGTGGTCCCTGACGACAGCCACAGCGATGGCGGGCTGGCACCGGATCAGCGTGGCCGGTGCCGCCCCAGTGGGTGCGGTCCGCGCGCAGGTCGTCATCTCGTCGACTCCCGCAGCCGCGTTGGTGACGACCTACGCGGAAAACATCTACCTGGGGCTGCCGATCCGCACCACTGGCAATCTGCTCAGCTACGCCGCCGAATCAACGGAGGTCTCCGCCGGGCAGTGGGCGGCCGAGGTCAACGCGACGCTCGGCCGGTCCGTCCCTGCCGTCGCCTGGTCTGTCGACAACTACCTGGGGGGCGGCCACGTCCTCACGGTCACCGCGACCGGCGCGGGCAACGCCGCAGCTTTGTGCACAGAGCGCCCGTCGGTGACCCCGGGCACTGAGTACCTGGCCTACGCGTACATCGGTCCGCCCACGCTGGCGTCCGACACCTGGATTGAGCTGCGGTTTTACGACTCCAACGGCAACCAGATCCAGGCCACACGCTCGTCCCTGGCGGCCCCTGGAACGGGTCTCTACCGGCAGCGAGTGTCCGCCTACGCTCCGACGCTCGCCGCAACGTGCTCCGTCGCGGTCGGAATCAACGGGGCCAGTGCCGCGCAGGTGGTCCGCCTGGAGACGGTCGTCATCATGGCCGCCTACGTCCTGCAGTACGGCACCGTCGTGCCGTATGCGGACGGGTCCTTCGAGCAGGGCGTCGCGGGCTGGACCAAGACCGCCGGGGTCGCGACTTTGGCCCGCTCGACGCCGTGGGGCACCTACTCCCTCGACGGCGCGTACTCCCTGACCGTGACGTCGGCGACCGCGACGGCATCGACGATCAGGTCCGCGAAGTTCCCCTTGCCCTCTGACTCCGGCGGCAAGGGGTTCCGCCTGATGGCGGGCACCCAGGTCACCGCAGGCGGCTGGACGGCCACGAGGGGGGTCCGCTGGTACACCGCCGCGAACACCGACCTGGGGCTGACCGCCTCCGCATCTGGTGCGATCCCGGGCAGCGGCTGGTGGTACCTCAGCAACGACCTGACGGCCCCGGCCACGGCGACGCAGGCGGCGATCGAGTGGACGGTCACGGCGACCGCCATCAACTCGGTCCTGCGCATGGAATCCGTGGCCCTGTGGCAGGCGCTGCCTCTGGTGGCCGTGACCGCCGTTGATGCGACGGCGTCCATCACGCTCACCCTGCGCGAGCTGACGGCCGGTGACCTGGTCACCGTGTGGCGGGTCCTCGGCGACGGCTCGCGCACTCTGGTCCGCGGGCCGTCCGGGCTGATGGAGCGTGTGGTGCTCGCCTCGGACCTCTTGGTCGTCGAGGACTACGAGGCGCCGCTCGGGGTGCCGGTCAGCTACTACGTCGAGGTCCGCGACGCGCTCACCGACGCCTTGCTGAGCACCCGTTCGTCGGACACGGTCACCATCACCGCAGGCGACGCAAGCATGGCCTGGCTGAAAGACCCCGGTAATCCGCAGCGCAACATGCAGGTCATGGTGCAGCAGGCTCCGGCCTGGCAGCGGTCCGTCGAGCAGTCGACATACCACGTCAAGGGCCGCCGGAACCCGGTCGTCCTGTCCGGCGTCCGCAGCGGCCTGGAGGGCGAACTGGCTGTCTGGACCCAGTCGGACGACGAGCGCGCGGGGCTGCACTGGCTCCTCGACTCCGGGCGGGTGCTCCTGTGGCAGGCGGTTCCGGGCATGGGCGTGGCCGACATGTACGTTTCCGTCGGCCAGGTCACCGAGTCCCGCAACGGCGGCACGGCGATGGAGCCCTGGCGGGCCTGGCAACTGCCGCTCGCCGAGGTCGACTTGCCCGTCACCACCGGCGTCAACGGCAGCGGGGGCCGAACCTGGGTCGACGTGCTCGCCGAGTACGACACCTGCACTGACCTGCTGGCCGCCTACGCCACCTGCGAAGACCTCCTCCTCGACCACCGCATCGGGGGGTGATCGATGTACCCGGTCAGCGACCGCTTCCTGCGGCGTCTCGCCGAGTCGCACCGCCCGGTCACGGAGGTCCTGCTGATCCGCACCGATGGCGAGGTCGTCCCCCTGGAGCACACCGGCGGCAGCGTCAGTGCCGACCGGGGCCAGGCCATCCGCCGGACCTGCACCGTCACCATCGCAGACGTCTCGCTGATCCCCAGGACGCCAGCGGACCAGCTGGCCATGTACGGGGCCCGGTTGAGGATCTCGCGCGGTGTCGACTACGGCGACGGATCACAGGAGTTGGTGCCGCTCGGGGTGTTCCGTCTGGATTCCGTCGAGGGTGACCCGACGGACGGCCCCGTCACCCTGACCGGCAAGGACATCAGCGTGTGCGTCACGGACGACCGCTTCACCGCGCCGTACCGGGCGACCACCACAGCGGTCGGCGCCATCGAGACGCTCATACTCCGCAGTCTCCCCGACGCCACGGTCATCGCGACTGCCGTCGACGCTGCGATTGGCTCCCGAACCTGGGACGTCGAGGCAGACCCGTGGGCGGCTGTGCAGGAGATCGCCGCATCCGTGGGAGCGGTCTGCTTCGCGAATCCCGACGGGATTTTCACCATCGCTACCCTGCCTGACCTGCTGACGACCGACCCGGCCTGGGCAGTTGAGGCGAGCGAGGGAGGCGTGTACGTCCGGGGCTCCCGGGGGATGTCCGCAGACCGCGTCTACAACGGGGTCCTGGCCCGCGGGGAAGGCGCGGAGGCGAACACCGCGCCTGTCCAGTGGCTCGCCACGGACGCCGACGCCGACAGCCCTACGTACTGGGGCGGGCCGTTCGGGCGGCGACCCATGTTCTACAGCTCCAGCACCCTGACGTCGGTGAACGCCTGCCAAGCGGCGGCCAACCTGAAGCTCGCGGCAGGCCGCGCACCCAACGCGAAGGGCGACTTCTCGGCTCTGCCGAACCCTGCCCTGGAGTGCGGCGACGTCATCCGTGTCACCCACCCGGACGGCCTCCGAGAGCTGCACCAGGTGCAGTCATTTAGCGTGCCGCTCGACGAGGGCGGCGACTTCCCGATCGCCACGATCTCGGCGAAGGAGGATGCGTGACGACCTCGGCGCACAGTCAAGTGCGCGCTCTTGCTGGCGCGTTGAAGCAGCAGGCTGTCGATGTCGGCTCGGCAACGCCGTCCGTGCGCGGCGCCGACTTCCGCATGGCCACGGTCGCCTCCGTGGCTGCGGACGGCACGATCGCCACCACCGACGGCATCAGCGCCCGCCGCGACGAGGCATACCAGGCGCCCGCCGTCGCCGACGTCATCGTCCTGGAGGTCTCCGGCTCCGGCAGCTGGGTCGCCCGCGGCCGACTCGCCTCGACAACGGCACCGACAGGGGAGTGGGTCACCCCAGCCCTGGGTGCCGGGTACACCGCCCTGCTCGGCACCCCGCAGTACCGCATGGTCGTCATCGCAGGCCAGACGTGGATTCAGTGGCGGGGCGGCGTCCAGTGGACGACCTCCGGCACACCGCCGCTGACAGGCAACATCCTGGCCGCCGCCCTACCGGTGGCATACAGGCCGACCGGGCAGCGGACCTTGCCGATAGCGGCCGGTGGCGCCGTGGTCAAGCTCGACGCCACGGCGGCCGGGCAGCTCCAGATCATCAACACGACCGCGGGCGGCCTCACGACGTGGGTCTCCCTCCACGGCGTCCAGTACACCCCCTAGGAGTCTCATGCCGACCACTGACGCCTACGGGCAGGGCATCAGCATCACCTCGCCGACCGACCCGCCCGACATTCCCGCCACCGCGCAGGCCCTCGGCAGCGGGCTGGTGCCCCGGTCGGTCATGCGGTTCACGTCAGCTTCGCAGCGCAACGCCACGCTGACGTCTCCGATCGCCGGGATGGTCGCGTTCCTGACCACGGAGAAGCTGTTCACCGGATACGACGGCAGCGCGTGGGTCGTCCTCGCGGCGGGGTCATCGACGTGGTCGACGATCTCTCCGGCGTCCGGGTACAGCCACAACGGGAACGACAACGGCACCGCTCAGTACCGGGTGGTCAATCTCTTCGGCGAGTTGACGGTGATGCTGCAGGGCGGCATCAACGTGCCGTACTCCGGATCCCCGGCCACCATCGGCAACGGCGGCATCCTCAACTCGACGCCACTGCCCGCTGCTGCCCGTCCCGCAGGTCTCCGCTCCGTCGCTGCCGCCTGCTCACAGGTCACCAGCGCCTCCAACACCGTCAAGGTGGATGCCCAATCGGACGGCTACCTGCGGATCGTCGGCACCACCGCCAGTAATGCGGCTAACCGCGTCACACCCCCGTGGGTCTCGTTGAACGGCCTCTTCTACAGCCTCTGAGCTGCACCAACTCCCGCGCCGCCCCGTCAAGTCGGGGCCTTTCGCATGTCTGGAGGAGTCATGGCCTGGTATCCGGCCGCGAAGAAGATGGAACTCCAGCCGGAGTCGGACGCCCAACCCGCCATCCGGCCGACGCAGTTCATCGTGCATTCGATCGCCGCCCCATGGACGAAGGAGCGGATCTACGAGTACTGGCGGGACGATTCCAACCTCGAGAGCCACTTCGGCCAGTCCTTTGACGGTTCGATCGCTCAGTACATCGGCACCGAGACCCGCGCGGACGCCAGCTACAAGGCGAACCGGCGGCCCGACGGCACTGGTGCCGTCTCGATCGAGACCGCCAGCAATCTCCAGCACACCGACCCGTGGACCGACGCGCAGGTCGAGGGCCTGATTCGGCTCGGCGTGTGGCTGCACCAGCGCCACGGGATCCCGCTGCGGATCTGCCGCACCGCCGACGACCCCGGCTACGGCTACCACCGGCTCCACGCCGCGTGGGCGGTATCCGGCACCGCCTGCCCGGGGGACGCCCGGGTGAAGCAATTCAAGGAACAGGTGTTCCCGGGCATCGTCGCCCGCGCCACCGGCCACCAGCCCCCCGAGGAGGACGACATGCCCACAGCGGCAGAGATAGCCCACGCAGTCTGGTCACACACCGAGACCGGCCCCACAGGCAGTAAGCCGGTCAGGACCGGCGCGGTCATCGGGTGGATGGACACCGTCCACGGCAACCAGGTCGCCGCCCTGAAGGCTCTCGATATCAAGGTCAACGCCCTGTCCGCTGCGGTAGCCGCGCTCGCCAAGGTCATCGGCGACGGCAATGACGACGTCGACACTGCACAGGTTGTCGCTGCCGTCCGCGCGGCCATCGCCGAGGCGGTCATCGACGTGGACGTCAACATCAACGGACGGGAGTCCTGACCATGGAAGTACATCTCGACAAGGTCTACTGGATCGGCCTGCTCGTCAGCGTCCTGCTGCCCGTGCTCGTCGGCCTGGTCACTACCCGAGTCACCCACGCCGGAACCAAAGCGGTCCTGCTCCTGGCGCTGTCCGGCCTGAACGGCGTCCTCGTCGAGCTCGCGGCCCCGGGCCCCGGCTACGACTTCGGTACGTCCGTCATCCTCGCCCTCGTCACCTTCGCCACCGGCGTGCTGTCCCACTTCGGGCTGTGGAAGCCCGCCGGGGTCAGTGCCAGGGCGCAGGACTCGCTGATCACCTCGGCGAGCACACCGCGGGCCGTGTAGGTGAAGGGGGCGCTGCGGCAGGTCCGCGCGCACCTGGGCTTGAGGGGAACGTTTCTGCTGATCCTCGGCATCGGCAAGACCAGCTTCGGGATCGGCTTCATCGTCGAGCCGCCGCCGGAGCCTGCCCCGGGCCTCGCCCTCCTGACGCACTTCTGCCCGCTCACGTCGTGGGCCTGGCTGTGGATCATCGCCGGTGTTGTCACCCTTGGCTCGGCATTCCTGCAGGTGGGCCGCGATGGTGCGGGCTTCGTCGCCGCGCTCATCCCTCCTTCGGTATGGGCTGTCGCCTACACCGCAGCCGTCCTGGACGGCAGTTATCCCCGCGGCGGCATCGTCGCGATCTGGTATCTCACCTCGCACGTCGGGGTCATCATGTGGGCCGCCGGGGTGCCCGAGCATTCGGTACCCGCACCGCCGCGGCGCGCCCGGAAGGGCGTGGCTGGATGAGCGTGTGGTCGGTGGTTGTGGCGGCTCTCGGGGCGCTGGGCGTCGTCACGGCCGGTCTGTTCGCGGCGCGGGCTACCCGGGCTGCGGCGGTGGCGACGGCGGAGGCCACCCGAGCGGCAGCTCAGGCGGCGGCCGGACCGGCTCAACGGGATGCAGACCTGAGGATCCTGGAGGCGACCGTCACCCGTGTCGACGTTGAGAACGGAGCCCTGCGTGGCCGGGTGTCCAGGGTGGAGTCGCTGCTGCGGGCGTTCTCGTGGACGACGGACCGGTGGGCGGCACAGATGCACCGCGCGGGCATCGAGCCGGAGCCGCCGCACCCTCTGGTGGATGACTACAACCGAACTGGAGTGTGATGATGCCTCAACGTCCCGCCCGCCCTCGCGTGGACGAGACGGCCGGTGACCTGGGGTCGCTGGTGCGCCTTGGCCTTGCTGACCCACCACCGGAACCCGCCCCGCCACCGGCCCACGAGCTGCCGGATGCTGCCCAGTCCGGCATGGAGCGCGCCAACGAAGCCAGGCTTCAGGCCGCTCTGTCGGAGTCGGGGGTGTCCAAGGGCGGGCGTGACGAGCACGTCATTGACGTACTGGCCCGGCTCGACCCGGCGGACGTCGACGCGGTCGCGGCGTGGCTGAAGCAGAAGAAGGACAAGGACGAAACAGGCCCGAAGAAGTGAACAGCCCCCACCGCCTTGGCGGTGGGGGTATTCGTCTGTCCATCCACACCGGTACAGCTTGACGCTGTACAGCTTCAGGCTGTAGCTTGATGGATGTCAGGTGAATCGGGCCGAAGGGGGCAACACTCATGGCCATCAGCCGCACGGAAGCCACGCAGATCCTCAACGAAGCAACCGCAGCAGGAATCAGCGAGGCCACGATCGAAGAGTGGACCGTGGAGCTGGGCGCCTACCGATTCGCCCTCACCAGCCCGAACGGCAACCCCCCGAGCCGCACGATCGCCACGCAGATCCGCGACCGTATCCGCGCCCACACCCCGGTTGCCCAGCAGGCCGGGAGCGTCGAACCTGTCACGCCTCCGGTCTCCACACCGAGTACCGAGATGGCCACCGAACGCCAGGTCGCGTACATCCTCAGCCTGCTGGATCAGCGCAGGCGGTCCGGCGAGGGCGGCGGCTTCTTCCAGGGCCCCACCAACCGCCAGGGCGTCGAACGCCTCACCCGCGCTGAGGCGACCACGTACATCCGCTCCTTGAAGGGCGACTACTGATGACCATCGTGAACATCAAGCTCCGCTGGAACGACGGCGATATCGAGGCACCCTACGACGACGTCGACTTGACGCGGCTCACCCCCCGCGCGCGCAGTGTGGCCGAGGCCATCGCGCAGACCTCGCTGCGTACCGCCACCAACATCTGGTTGGAGCACGACACCCCCATCCGCGACGCCACCCCGGACTGGGGGATGTGGCACACGGAGGAGGAGGCCGCACTTCCTGAGCGTCGACCGTGGCGCGGCTGGGCACGATATCCCGCAGCCTCAACCGTTGATCCGCACGACTATCTGGAGACTGAAGCGCGGAAGATCCCTCCGGACTGGCACGTCCTCGGCACCGACACAGACCACGCCGTCCCGTCCAAGGACGCCGGAGCCGCCGACACCGGCATGACACGCGACATGGTGCTGACCTACCTCCGCGAGCGAGGCCGTCCCATCGGCGCATCCACCTGGACCGGGTACGTGGCTCGGCAGCAAGCGCCCAGGCCGTCACGGCACGTGGGGCGCACCCCCCTGTGGGAGAGGCAGGACATCGACGACTGGCTCAGCGCGCGGAGCTAGTCCAGCAGCCCGAGTGCCGTGTCCGGCCTGCATGCGGGACACGGCTCGGCCCCCTCGGCGATCGCCCGCCGGGCCGCGTCGATGCCGATGCCCTTGACCCGTCCGCCGTGCAGCCCGCAGTCGCCCCGGTGGATCGCCCCGGGGCCGCCGTGCGGGCTCGGCTCGGCCAGCCACTCCGGCGGCGGCTCCCGCAGGAGCTCGTCCTCCCGCCGACGGGAGAGCTCCGCCTCTTCGGCTCGGTGGATCGCCGTCCGTATCCGTTCCAGCTGCATGACGTGCCAGGTCTCCAGTGTGCGGAGACGCAGCAGGTCAGGGGGCAGATCGGACATGACTACGCGGCGTCCGCTTTCGGCCGGGTGACGTCCTTGAGCGCCGACCGGGCGGCCACCCGCTGGGACACGTCGGTCGTCTGCCAGTAGTCGTGGGTGTACACCTGCTCGGACAGCTCCAGCACCAGGGACTGCAGGCGGGCGGCCTCGGCGACCTGCTCCTCGGTGTACCCCTCGGTCGTCTCGAACTCCCTGTTGTGCCGCTCGCCGGTTTCGGGGTCGATCGTGGGCTGCCTGCTGGTGTAGCCCTCGGCGGGGACGACGGACCAGGGGAGGGTGCGGCTGTACCCCTGCAGCTCAGCCGTCGTCTCGTGGAGGCGGGTCTGCGCGTCGAGGAGGTCCTGCGGGAACGTGAAGGAGGCCATGCTCGAATGATACGTCTGTTCGATTACCGGTGCGCGGAGGCACCCCGACAGGTCACCCGGACGAGTCCCCGTCGACTGTCAGTGCCCGCCGATACCCTGGCAGCACACACTCCCTAGTACAGGGGATTGCTGCTGCTGGACCGCCCTGCCCGGGACTGCGCCTGGGTGGGGCGGTTGCAGAAGGAGGAGCCGTGCCCATCCAGCTCATCCCGATCCTTGTTGCCGAGACCGCTTACGCCATCATCTGCGTCTTCTACGGTGCGCGACCTGGGGCATCCATGTGGCTGAGGTGGCCGCTCATCGTGTGGGCCCGGATGGCATACGGTCCGCCGCCCGCAAAGCCCCTCCCGCGCCCTAACTACGCGAAGATCCTCCAGCTTGAGCGCGAGCTCGGCATGTCCGATGAGCAACCCATGCGCGCCGAGAAGGTCTGTCTGGTGAAGGGCTGCCGCGACGAGGACGTCCTCGAGTTCCGCAGCTGGACTGGGACACTGCTCGTCCGCGTACACGAACACTGAGGAGACCCGTGAGCGACGACCTGGTGGACTTCCTGAGGGCTCGCCTCGACGCGATCCAACGCCGCGAAGAGGGGCAGCGGTCCATCTCCGGCAACCTCGGCTTCGACTGGACCCAGTACGGCGGCGACGATGACTACGTCCTGATCGGCAAGGACGAGCGCGTGCCTGTGGACGAGTTCTACGAGCGGTACGGGGAATCTGCCGCCGACCCGCAGGTCCTCGCCGACGTCGACGCCAAGCGGCGGATCGTGGACGGCATCGCCGACGCTGACCCGCACGGTGCACACATCACCGGGATGTTCACCGCCTGGGATGTGCTCCGCCTGCTCGCGCTCCCCTTCGCCGACCACCCGGATTACCAGCCCGAGTGGCGCCCGAGCTAAGCCGCCTCCACCAGCTCCGCGCGCACCGCGTCCGCCCACTCCACCAGCAGCTCCTGATACCGGGCCTCCTGCGCAGGCGACAGGGAGCCGTCGGAGGCGTACTGCCACAGGCTGCGGATCTCCGCGTTCACCGCGGCAGCAGCGCGCGCGGGAGTACGGCGGGGAGAGGTTGGGGGCATGGATCAAGCGTAGGGGTCGGCACTGACAATCGCCTCGGCCTCGGCCAGGGCCACGTCCCACGGATACGTGCCAGGCTTGCCCTTGCCCGGTTCGTTCGGCATGAAGCCACCCTCGCCGTACAACACCCGCACCCCGGCGTCCCGCAGCGTCTCGACAGTCCGCTCGAACTGCGGATGCTTCACGTAGGCCGCGTTCACGCACGGCATCGCCACCAGCGGGATCCCCTTACCGATGCCCTCCGCGACAACCCCCGTAACCCATGAGGAAGTCAGCCCGAGCGCCCACGCGTTCGCCGAGTTGAACGACATCGGCGCGAACAAGATTACGTCCGCCTTCGGCCACACATCCGGCTGACCGGGCAGCTTGTACTCGCTCCGCACCGGCCCGCCCGTCAGACGCTCCAGCTCCGTCAGCTG
The DNA here is from genome assembly GCF_026342435.1 of Streptomyces sp. NBC_00237. Lineage (NCBI taxonomy): Bacteria > Bacillati > Actinomycetota > Actinomycetes > Kitasatosporales > Streptomycetaceae > Streptomyces > Streptomyces sp. NBC_00237. The sequence continues at coordinate 3,040,125 of NZ_JAPEMT010000001.1, forward strand.
CGGCTTCAGCCACCGGGCCGCCGTTGGCGTCAACCCGAGCCGGACCCCCCACCCGCGGGACTGCGCATCCTCGATCACCCGCGCCACGTCGAACACGGGCGGGGCAGCAGAACAGAACAGGTACAGGAGAGTCATACGGCCATCCCACCCCAGGCCAGACAGGCATGCAACTGCCCCCAACCCACAACGGATCAGGGGCAGAAGCGGGACCCCAACCGGGAATCCGGGCACTACCGTTCCAGATGACGAGTCAGGAACGGAGCCCATTATGCCCAGACTGGACGACGAGCACACGGGTGCCCGCATTGCCACCCAACGCAAACTCGCCGGGCTGACACAACGGGGACTTGCCCAGCGCATCCCCTACTCGTACAGCCTGCTGCACCAGGTAGAGGCCGGGCACAAGCCCGCCAGCCCCGACCTCGTGTCCGCCGTCTCCAGGGCCCTGCACATCGACGTCACCGCCCTGACAGGACAGCCCTACATGACCGAGCTCCAGCAAGACCGGCTCGCTGAACTCATCCGGCCCATCCGTGAATCCCTCGACCTGTATGACCTCGGCGCCGACCCGGACCTGCGGCCGAGGAGCACCGCCGACCTCGTCGCTGCAGCTGACGATCTGTGCCTTCAGGTCCGGGCGACACAGCTGCACAAGGCCGCCACCGCCCTGCCAGGGCTGATCACCGAACTCACCAGCGCAGCGCATGCGGCGCAGTCGACCGAGCTGTGGCAGGCTCTCTGCTCGACGTACCGCACAGCCCATGACGTCACCGTCAAGCTCGGCTTCTTCGACTTGTCCGGGGTGGCGCTGGCTAGGATGGACTGGGCGTCGCAGCTAGCGTCCGACCCGCTGCTCGCCGCGGTCCGTCAGTACATGCGGGCGCTCGTCTATTTCCGCGAGGGCGAGCACACGATCGGGCTGCGGCTCATCGCTGCTGGCCACCGCGTCCTCGATCAGGCCGACGGGGGCGTGGAAGCGCAGGCTGTCCGCGGGCAGCTCCACCTGGGAGCTACGGTCATCGGCGCCCGAGCCCAGGACGAGGACACGGTCGCTGACCACCTGGCGGAGGCCCGTCGGCTGGCTGACGAGACCGGCGAGGCCGGCCACGTGCACTGGCTCAGCTTCGGGCCCACCAATGTCGACCTGCACGAGGTGTCGGCGCAAGTCGAGCTGCGTGAGTACGGGCAGGCTCTGGACAAAGCCGACACCGTGCACATGCCTGCAGGGTGGGCCACCTCCCGGCGGGCCCACTTCCACATTGATCTCGCACGCGCCGAGATGGAAACCGGCCGCACCGACGCCGCACTCCAGGACCTGGTGACAGCCCGGCGCATGGCCCCGCAGCAGACGCGTTACCACCCTGGGGCGCGCGAGACCATCAAGGGACTTGTCCACATGCGGCGCACCACTCCCGACACCCTCGACAGCATGGCCGCCTGGATCGGCCTTTAGGAGGTGTCACACCTCATCCCGAGAGTGTCACTCAGGAGTGACAGTTAACCCCTTGTGGCAGGTCCACGCTGGTCTCACATCCGATCAAGGACAATCTCAGGGGTGAGACCATGCAGGCCACGGACCTACCCGCAGTAGAAGGGCTCTCCAAAGACCAGTTGCGCGGCGCAACGTGCGTCCGGTGCGGCGTCGCCCTCATCGCCGGTCATGTCGTCGACCTCGGCCCGCGCCCCCTGCCGACGGGGTGCGGCGACTGGTTTCCTCGCGAGTGTGACCGCCACCAGGGGCGTGCATCGTGATGGCCCACATGCTCCCCGAGCCGCCGACGCCGAGCCCCGCCGAGATCGGTGCACGTGACGAGGCTTACCACGCACTCATGGCCCACGGATCGGGCTGCCCCCTGTGCAAAGCGGAGGAGGCATGCCAGGAGGGCGACCGCCGTTGGCGGGCATTCCGGAGCAGCGCTTCCTGGGGAAGGGCGTCATGAAGGTCTGCGGCAGGTGCGATCAGCGCATCAAGGCTGGCGAGGAGTACGGGACGATGCCGATCGACAGCGGGTCGGCTGCGGCGGTGACCGTGTACTGGCACAGGGTGTGTCCTCGGAAACCAAGGTCGTAACCGTAGCGGGACCTTCCGGTCACACCCCGTGTGTTCGAGGCGCACATGAATATGCCGCCCGCCCCCTGGTGTAACCAGCAAACAGCGGCTTTACTCGTGTATTCGTCCCCAGCCAGCCCAGACCCCGCCGGCTAGTCCAAGAGCTCCCGCGGCAGCATGTCGAGTGCCCGCGCGATGAGGAGGAGGTGGCTCACCTTGGCGTCACTCTTACCGCCCTCGATGCGCTGGATCGTGGACCGGTCGATACCGGTGAGCTCGGCTAGCCGCTCCTGGGTCATGTCTTTGTAGAGCCGTCGGACGCGGACGCGGTCACCGATAGCCCTGCGGGCGTCGATGATCCACTGTTCCCCTGGCACCCCCTCACGCTGGAATGATCATGTCCAGATGTCAGCAGCAGGATTGAGGCATTATTTGATCTTGGTCGGTTACTTCCGGCCGACATCCCCCTCGACCCCCTCACCCTTCGATCAACCCTCTGGTCTGGCATATGCCGGAGGGGCGGAGGTAGCGTGACCGGTTCGAACGTCTGTTCACCCTTTCAGGTGAACGGGGTCATGGACCGGCCGGGGGCGGTTAGGTACCAGGTGGGTACAACCCAAGAACGTGTCGGGCCCCATTGAGTGGCCCTCTCTTCGGTCCCGACACAGACGAGCCCCCCTCCACTACGCGGAGGGGGGCTCGTCCCCATGATGCCCCCAGCGGAAGTCGTGGGACAGCCCCGCTCGGCCGTCCCCTCCCTGGGAGAAATCTGGGAGATCGACTCTCCCGCGCAGTCCTGTTGAACCCCGTTGAGCCCTGCGAAACCCAGCAGTGTGGGGCGGCTCACCATCGGAAATCCCGGCGAATCCCGCGCAGGCTCCACTCCGACGAGGACTTCTCCGACATCGAGGCGATCCTGAAGAAGCACGGGATCTGACGGGCTGCGGGCTTCCTGGGTGCGGGGCCGGTTTCCGTATCCCGTCGTGCCCCGTCGGCCTGGCCGTTCGGACAGTGGAGCGATTGTGTATTTACACAGAATCCGGTGAACTACCGCCGTTAGTGGGCGTGTTGGTCATTCGGTACCACCGGGCTGCGTCATCATCGCCCCGAGATGCTCCAGACCTCCCCCGACGAGACCCCGGCACCCGTGCCCGCCGAAGATGCGCGCGGGTGCCTCTTCGCGCTCTCCCAGCCGCCGCTGATGATCTTCCTCGCCTTCATCGGCGCGCTGCTCCTGATGGGAGCGGTCCATGACCTGTTCCTGGACTGACCCGGCCCTGACCGACCCGGCCCGGATCGCCGTACGCCGGGCGTCGTTGCGCCGTGCGTCGGTACGCCGTGCATCGGCTCAGCCCGAGGCTTCCTTACGACGCGCCCGGTAAGCCGCTACGTGCAGCCGGTTCCCGCAGGTCCGGCTGTCGCAGTAGCGCCGGGAGCGGTTGCGCGAGAGGTCCACGAACGCGTGACGGCAGTCCGGGGCCTCGCAGCGCCGCAGCCGCTCCAGCTCCCCGGACACCAGGATGAACGACAGGGCCATCCCGCAGTCCGCCGCGAGGTGGTCCGCCATCGAGGCGCCGGGCGCGAAGTAGTGCACGTGCCAGTGGTAGCCGTCGTGGTCGGTGAGGCGGGGCGTGGTGCCCGCCGCCGCCACCAACTGGTTGATCAGGTCGGCGGCGGCCCGTGGGTCGGGCGCCCCGAAGACCTCCGCGAAGCGGCCCCGTACCTCTCGTACGGCCCGGACGTCGGCCTCGGTGAGCTCGCCGACGTCGCTCACGTCGTAGCGCAGCGCGAAGTCGTTCAGCGCCTCCACATCGGTGAGGCGGTCCGTGGGCTCGCTCTCCGGCGCGGTGTTCACGAGGCCGACGACGACGTCGAGGGCTCGCCGGGTGTCGTGGGGGATCAGCACGCTTTGCTCCCTGGCCTGCACGCGGGCCGTTGCCCGCCGGTGCTGGCCGACTCTAGCCGCTCGTACCCAGAACGCTACGGACAGTGCCCCGTGGGCGGTCCGAACCGGGCATGGCTGCGCCGTCGCCGCGGTGGATTCCGCGGCGACGGCGCAGTCGGCAGGCTTATGAAGTTGTCCCTATGTGGTTGTCCGATCCGCGCCGTCTCCCCGAGTCGGACGGCGAGGAACGACTCTCGACCTGGCTCAGCTTTCGGCCAGGATGTGAGAGAGCTCCGTGTCGAGGTCGAAGTGCCGGTGTTCAGTGCCGGGTGGCACTGCGGCATCCGTCCTCTTCAGGAACGACTCAAGCGCCCGCGCCGGGGCTTCGAGCAGGGCCTCGCCCTCCGGTGAGCTCAGGGCGATGCAGACGACGCCCTGACCGTGGCTCCGGGACGGCCAGACTCGGACGTCGCCGGTTCCGGTGGGCCGGTGCAGGCCCTCGGCGAGGAGATCGCGGGCGAAGACCCACTCGACCGTTTCCTCGGCTCCGGTGTGGAAGGTGGCATGCACGGCATAGGGATCGGCCGTGTCGTACCGCAGGCCCGCGGGTACAGGCAGTGATGACTCGCTCGACACAACGAGGCGCAGGTGCAGCTCGCAGCTGACCGTGGTGTTCATAAGCGCCAGGGCCTTTCGCTCAGTGTGCGCTCGGGGATTCGCACGTCGGCGAAATCGACATGCCACCTCCAGGGATGTTGTAAACCCTTATGAGTGTTTTGAGTCTCTTGATGTCGCTCGTACGGCCGAGTCCGGACTTGACTCGTACGACCATTCCGGTGAAGGCAATCAGTCCGGTACGTTGGGCTCCATGAATGCGGAGAGTGACGGGCGGGACGGGGTCGCCGCGGCGACCGCCGAACCCGAAACGGGGGGCGCCACCGACGAGCGAGGGCTCGGATCGCGTGCGCCGCAGTACATCCAGGCGCGCAAGACGCTCCACCTCAGCTGGCAGGTCGGCGTCTTCGTCGTTGGCCTCGCGGTCGTGATCGCGGGCATCATCATGCTTCCGCTGCCGGGACCCGGCTGGGTCGTGATCTTCGGCGGCATGGCGATCTGGGCGACCGAGTTCGTCTGGGCACAGCTGGTGATGCGCTGGACCAAGCGCAAGCTCACCGAGGCCGCCCAGAAGGCGCTCGACCCGAAGGTGCGGCGACGGAACATCATCCTGACCACGATCGGCCTGGTGATCATCGCCGTACTGGTCGGGATCTACGTCTGGAAGTTCGGCATCGTCATGCCGTGGAAGATCAACGAGTGACCAGCGGCTGCGAGACAGCCGGAAAGTGGTCGGGGGCACGCGCTGACATGCGGTAATGTTCTGTCTGTGCCCGGGCGATTAGCTCAGTGGGAGAGCACTTCGTTCACACCGAAGGGGTCACTGGTTCGAACCCAGTATCGCCCACCCGGGATCAGAGGCCCGAGAGACTGCAAAGTCTCTCGGGCCTCTGGCATTTCCACCGGCCCTCCCGAAAGAGGGCCGGTGGAAACCCCGCCGGATCCTCACCGGAGGCGGCCGATCCGCTCCCGCAGCCTGCGCGCGTCCCGCAGACGCTGTTCGTACGTCGCCCCCACCGCCAGCAGCAGCAGACCGGCCAGTGCCGGGGGCAGCCAGCGGGGGAGCGCGCCGACGACCTGGACGGCGTACGGAGCCAGCTCGTGCAGCGAGACCAGGCTCAGCACGATCGCGCCGAGGAGGAGCGGGGCACCGAGCCGGTACCTGGCCCCCAGCAGGGTGATCACCAGCGCGGCCACCCCCAGCAGCAGCGGACGCTGCCAGTGGGCGTCCGCCCAGGCGGCGACCAGGCTCGGCAGCAGGGTCATCGACAGGCCGGGGCCGTACGCGAGCCAGGACGACGACCCGGGGTCGCGGCGGCGGCGCAGCACGCCCACCGTCAGCGCCAGAACGCTCGCGGGGACGGTGTACGCCTCGGGATCGCCGATGTCCCAGGCCGCCAGCCGCGCCCAGCTCGCCGCGACGAACAGACCGCCCGCCGCCCAGCCGACCGCCCGGCGCTCGGGGCGCACCGCCGTCCCCGCCGCGATCACGCCCGACAGGGCCAGCACCAGGGACAGCGTCGGCAGATGCCCCGCCGCCAGACCCAACGGCACCAGCGCCAGGACCGCACCCGCGATCTCCATCGCAACGCTGCGGACCCGCGCCGCGAGGAGCGCCACCAGGGCGGGTACGGCGAGGGCCAGGAGCGCCGTGTGCCGGACCGGCAGACCGAGAGCCGCACCCGACGCGCAGGCCAGAGCCATCGCGTACCCGACACAGACGACGGCACCCAGGGCGCGCGCCACCGGGGCCGGGGTACGTACGGCCAGGACCAGCCAGAGCAGGAGCAGCGCGCCGAACACCGCGAAGGTGGTGCCGCGCGTGGCGACGGCCAGCAAGGACACCGCGGCCGAGGCCACCGCACCGGTCACCAGCGCCGCGGTCGAGAAGGCGGTGCGGACGGCTGTCGGGGGCGTGGCGACGGGCAGCGCCAAGGGGGCCAGGCAGCCCGCCGCCACGACGACGTACAGGGCGAGCCCGGCGACGTACGGGAGGTTCAGGCAGAGCGGCACCACGAGGAGTGCGGCGGCGGCGAGGAGGACGGTGCCGACGGCCGACGCGGGGTGCGGGCGGCGGCGGTGGAACAGGGCGAGGGCGGCCGCCGCGACCAGGAGGATCAGTGGGGCCGTCGACATCGCCTGCCAGGGGAGCTCCCCGCTCTCGCCGCCTGCCACGGTCTCCCGGAAGGTCGGGGGCAGGCCCTGCCACGGGGCGGCGAGCCGGGACAGCGGGCCCGACGTCAGGGCCAGCATCAGCACGGGCAGCGTCGAGAGCACGGCACCGGTCCCCACCGAGGCGGAGGACCAGGCCAGACCATGCCGGACGGGCCGGGGCAGGCGCCGGGCGCGCACGGACAGGGCGAGCAGGGCGAGCGCGCAGCCCAGATACAGCGGGACCGTCCAGGCGAGCGGCAGCGCGGGGCGTACGGCACCGCCGAAGGCGGCGACCACGGCAAGGCCCGCGACCAGGGCGGTCGCGACCTGCGGACGACGCAGCGAGGCGGCCAGAGTGAGGGCCCCGCCCGCGAGAAGCAGACCGGAGGGACGCAGGGCCTCGGCGGACGAATCCGCGAACGGCGACATCGTCAGCGCGGCCAGGAGCACGGCGGACCCGGTCAGCCAGGCGAGTACGGCGGCCAGGACGGGCAGGACGGGCAGGGCGGCGACGGAGGTGCGGACGGGACGCGGGGCGCCTGTGGGCGCTGCTGGGGCGGCTGTGGCAGGGGCCTTCGCCGGGAGCTTCCACACCGCGAGCAGCGTGTTCGGAGCGGCCGTCGCCAACAGGGCCCAGAGGACGGGCGTAGGCGTGGTGGAGTACGCCAACGCCCCCAGCGGAAGCGGCAGTTGGGCGGAGAGAAGCGCGGCAGGCAGAGGAGTGCGCAAGCGGGGAACGAGCAGTCCGTACGACGCCCAGAGCAGGGCGAGGGCGGTCGCGGCAGCCGCGGTGTACGCCGTGCCGTCCGCGCCCGCGAAGGCGACCTGGTGGAGCGCGTACACGTCCAGCACCGTCAGGACGAGGCCGAGCACCCCCACCGACTCCGCCGTCGCCACCAGACCCCGCCGCACCAGCAGCGCGGGAGCGGCGAGGACCGCGACGGTCACCAGGCCCAGCACGGCCGAGCGCCCGGCGATCCCCAACTGGCCCCAGCCGACCAGTGTGAACGCCAGCGCGGCAACGGCGAGCAGGACGCCGCCCAGGGTGAGCAGCACGTTCTGCGCACTCGGGCCGGGCGTGGGCGTGGCGGACCGCGTCGCGTTCCCTCCGGGCACGCCGGGCCGGGGCGGCGGCGCGACCGGAGTGTTCAGGAGGTTCAGGAGCCAGGCGCGGCGGTGCAGCAACTGGGCGCGGTGCGCGTCGAGCCGCAGCAACTCCTGGTCGAGCCGGCGCAACTCCTCGGCGGGTGCGAGCGGCGGAACGTTCGTCATGGACAGAGTGTGGAGGGGGGCCGACCGTCCGTCATGGGTGCGGATACTCAGATACGTGCGCGTACTCACACGGGTACTCACCCCCGCACCCGCACAGCGGCACACTGGACACATGGACTGGAGCCACTACCGCTTCCTCAGCATCTGGAAAGTGCCCGCCGGACCCGCCGCCGTCTACGCCGTGCTGGAGAACGCCGAGGACTACCCGCGCTGGTGGCCCCAAGTGCGCGAAGCGGCCCGCGTCGACGAGCACAGCGGCACCGCCCGCTTCCGCTCCCTGCTCCCGTACGACCTGGTCGTCGGCGTGCACGAAGGGCGCGGCGACCCGGACGCCGGACTCCTCGAAGTCCGCATGACGGGGGATCTGGAGGGCTGGGTGCGCTGGACACTGCGCCCGCACGGCGTCGGCACCGTCGTCCGGTACGAGCAGGAAGTGCGGGTGAACAAGCCGTTGCTGCGCCGCCTCGCCGTGCCGGGACGGCCCGTGTTCCTCGCCAACCACGCCCTGATGATGCGCGCGGGACGGCGTGGACTCGCCGCCGAGGCCGCGGGACGGAAGGACCGCACGGACGCGGTTTGAACCCAACCCGAAAAGCGCTGTATGGTTCAACCCGTTCCCGGGCGATTAGCTCAGTGGGAGAGCACTTCGTTCACACCGAAGGGGTCACTGGTTCGAACCCAGTATCGCCCACCTGGGAAAGGCCGGTCCGTCACAGACGGACCGGCCTTCTGCATGCCGGAGCACACCTCAGCAGGGGGCAGGGCGAAGCGCCGTGGTGGTGCTGGCACCACCAGCGGTCCGGGGGGCGGCGCCCTGTCCTGGCGAGGGCCGTCTTCCTAGCGTGGTCGGTACAAGAAACGCCGTACCGACAGGAGAAAAGCCCCGATGGACACCACCATGACCAAGACGATGCTGTGGCTGCTGCTCGCGATCGCCGTCGCGGCGAACGCCCTCGTCAGCTTCCAGCTGGAAGGAGCCTTCCAGCTCCTGCTCAGCGTGGTCGCCGGAATCGTGGGACTGTCCGCCATCGCCGGGCTCGTCGCCCTCAAGCGGGCCTCCTCCGGCTGACACCCCCGAGGACACGGTCCGGTCAGGCCGCCTGGGCCCGCACCTCGGGGCGCAGCGGCCACGCCGGATCGACCGCCTCGTCCGAACCGTTGCGGGCGAACCACGCCTGGAGACCGCGCGCCTGCGCCGCGTGCCACACCGCCTGAAGGGTGTGCAGTTCGGCGGGGGAGAGGCGCTCCAGACGGGTCGCGAACCGGCGGCCCACCGCCCGTACCAGCTCCAGCGAAGCCGTCGCGTCCGCCACCGCGTCGTGCGCCCCGGCCAGCTCCACCCCGTAGTGCGCACACAGGTCGGTCAGGGTGCGGCGGCCCTTGCGGTACCGGTCCAGGTGCTTGTCCAGCACCCGGGGGTCCAGCACGTTCAGCGGCCCGGCCTCCAGGTACCGGCCCAGCGACGACGCCCGGTGGCGGCGCAACTCCCGGTCGAGCAGGGTCAGGTCGAACGGCGCGTTCATGATGACCAGCGGACGCCCCGCCGCGCACTGCTCGGCCAGCGCCCGCGCCATCTCCTCCATCACCGGCGACGGCCACCGGCCGTTGCGCTGGAGGTGCTCGTCCGTCAGCCCGTGGATCTCGGTGGCCCCCGCGGGCACCGGAACGCCCGGATTCACCAGCCACTTGGTGGACCGAAACCGCGACCCCGGCGCTTCCTGCACGACCAGGGCGGCCGAAACTATCCGGTCACCTTCCACATCCACGCCCGTGGTCTCCGTGTCGAAGGCCGCGAGCGGCCCCTCGTACCAGCACGTCATGTCCCCAACTCCTCATGTCCCGACGGCAGGCGGCGTGCTCCACGGAAGGACCCGGTGCGCTTTCTGCCCGAAGCGGTGATACCCGGGCCGTTTACGCCATAAGCCGTACGGAGACAACACAGGTGACGGGGAGCGAAGTTGACGCTCCGTCGATCCCGCGCACTTCGGCGCACCCACGGCCGGGACCGCGCGAACACGAGCAAACGATTCGGCACGGCCCGGAAGGCACACGTCAGCCATGGCGCTCACGCAGCCCGAACCGGGCGGGCTGCTGCCCGAGCGGACCACCCCGCTCAGAGGCGCGCTCGCCACCACCGCCTGCATGGAGACACTCCAGGTGGGCTATCTGCACGCCGTCGCGGCAGCCGCGGGCTGCTCGCTCTCACAGCCGTTTCCGGACAACGGAATCGACTGGCACGTCAGCCACGGATCGCCCGTGCACACCATCGACGACGAAGTGACCATCAAGGTCCAGCTCAAGTGCACCTACCAGATCGCCCCGCACCCCCCGGGCAACGCCTTCTCCTTCACCCTCGACAACGACCACCTGGTGAAGCTGGCGCGCACCCCCGTCTCGGTGCACAAGATCCTGGTCGTGATGCTCGTGCCCAGAAGCCGCGACGACTGGCTGCGGGCCGGACACGAACGGCTCGACCTGCGCCACTGCTGTTACTGGATCAACCTGGCCGGACACCCCGTGACGGGCAGGCACAGGACCAACGTGCGGGTCCCCACCTCGCGGATATTCGACGACCGAGCCCTCTGCGAGATCATGACCCGCGTCGGGGCGGGAGGGAGACCCTGATGCACCGGTACCGGCCCATCGACGAGTCCGGACGAGAACACCCCGGGGAACCGGCGGGCAGCTGGGGCGGCGGCGGACCCGAACCCGCCCACGTCGACCCCGCCGTACTCGGCGCGCTCCTCGCCCGGCACGGGTGGCAGCGGCGCGGGGGAGCGGCGGGCCGCTACGCGCGGTGGACGCCGCCGGGACCTTCCGGCAGGGGCACGAGCCTCCTCGTCCCGGAATCGCGGGCGTTCCCCGACAGTGAGGACCTGCTCGGGGAGGCGCTGTACGCCCTGGAGCGCTGCCCCGCCCCGTCCGCGCGCGAGGTGCTGGTCCAGCTCGCCGTCCCCAGCGACGAGATCCGCTGGTCGCGGGACGTACCGGAAGACGTGACGGGAGCGGCCGCCTGGCCCGCCCAGGAGAAGCTGCGGGCGGCGGCCCGGCAGATGCTGCTCGCCGCGGCGCTCGCGGCACGCGGACGGGCCGGGTACTACGGGGCGCGGCACCGGCGGCAGGCGCAGACGTCGCTGGAAGGCGTACTGGTGGGAGCGGGGACCGGCGGGCGCAGGCTGACGGCCTTCGTACCGGTCGCGGGCGGGCGGAGCACCGTCGTACGGCTGCACCACGCGCTGCACGCGGCGCGCGAGGCCACGGACTACCAGCGGGCGACGGGCGGGATGGAAGCCTTCGACGCGGCCGTCGAGGCGGGGGTCAGCCATGAACTGACCGAGGCGGTGGTGGCCTTGGTGCAGGGGGCCGAGGGCGCGCGGATCGCGCTGGACTGGGCGCCGTCGGCGGGCGCGCCGCCGGGCTGCGCGGCGCGGCCCGAGGTCGTGGAGTTCTCGCCGGGAGACCTGCCCGCGCTCCGGTCGGCGGGAGCACGGTACCTGCGGGACGAGCCGTCGGTTCCGGTACGGATCACGGGTGCGGTCGTACGGATGCGGAGGTCGGACCCGAGGGGCGGGGGGACGGTGCGGCTGAGGGTGCTGGCGGGGGCCGAGGTGCCGCACGTACGGATGGTGCTGGACGAGGAGGCGTACCGGATCGCCGGGCACGCGCATCTGGTCGGGCTGCCGATCCAGGTGGGCGGCAGGCTGGAGCGCAGGGGCGGTTTCCGGCGGCTGACAGGGGCGGTCGGAGTGGCTCCCGTACAGGTCGACGAGGCGGAACGGGACCGGCTGATGAAGGCGCTGCACGAGAATCTGGACTTCTTCGAGGAGGCGTGCACCGGGGAGGAGTGAGGGGCTTGGGGAATACCGTTTAGCGAGGGAGGCCACCGGCTCGGTACGATTCGGGGGCGTGCCGCTTCCACAGGCGCGCACCCCCCTCAGTCAGGAGAGACCGGTGTCAGATGTCCGTGTGTTCATCCAACGCGATTCCGAGCGGGAAGAGCGCGTGGTGACGACGGGCACTACGGCAGCCGAGCTCTTCGCCGGCGAGCGCTCGATCGTCGCCGCCCGCGTGGCCGGTGAGCTGAAGGACCTCAGCTACGAGGTGCAGGACGGCGAGGAGGTCGAGCCGGTCGAGATCTCGTCCGAGGACGGCCTCAACATCCTGCGGCACTCCACCGCGCACGTCATGGCGCAGGCCGTGCAGGAGCTGTTCCCGGAGGCGAAGCTCGGTATCGGGCCGCCGGTCAAGGACGGTTTCTACTACGACTTCGACGTCGAGAAGCCCTTCACCCCGGAGGACCTCAAGGCGATCGAGAAGCAGATGCAGATCATCCAGAAGCGGGGGCAGAAGTTCTCCCGCCGGGTGGTCAGCGACGAGGCGGCCCGCGAGGAGCTGGCCAACGAGCCGTACAAGCTGGAGCTCATCGGCATCAAGGGCTCCGCTTCGACCGACGACGGGGCGGACGTCGAGGTGGGCGGCAGCGAGCTGACCATCTACGACAACCTCGACGCGAAGACCGGCGAGGTGTGCTGGAGCGACCTCTGCCGGGGCCCGCACCTGCCCTCGACCCGTAACGTCCCCGCCTTCAAGCTGATGCGGAACGCGGCTGCGTACTGGCGCGGCAGCGAGAAGAACCCGATGCTCCAGCGCATCTACGGCACCGCGTGGCCGTCGAAGGACGAGCTGAAGGCGCACCTGGAGTTCCTGGCCGAGGCCGAGAAGCGGGACCACCGCAAGCTCGGCAGCGAGCTGGACCTCTTCTCGATCCCCGAGCAGATCGGGTCGGGTCTGGCGGTCTTCCACCCCAAGGGCGGGATCATCCGGCGGGTCATGGAGGACTACTCGCGCCGTCGGCACGAGGAGGAGGGGTACGAGTTCGTCTATACCCCGCACGCCACCAAGGGGAAGCTTTTCGAACAGTCGGGTCACCTGGACTGGTACGCCGACGGCATGTACCCGCCCATGCAGCTCGACGAGGGCACGGACTACTACCTCAAGCCCATGAACTGCCCGATGCACAACCTGATCTTCGATGCGCGGGGGCGTTCGTACCGCGAACTGCCGCTGCGGCTCTTCGAGTTCGGCACGGTGTACCGGTACGAGAAGTCGGGCGTGGTGCACGGTCTGACCCGTGCGCGCGGCTTCACGCAGGACGACGCGCACATCTACTGCACCAAGGAGCAGATGGCGGAGGAGCTCGACAAGACGCTCACCTTCGTGCTGGGGCTGCTGCGCGACTACGGTCTGACGGACTTCTACCTGGAGCTGTCCACCAAGGATCCGGAGAAGTTCGTCGGCTCGGACGAGATCTGGGAAGAGGCGACCGCGACGCTTCAGCAGGTCGCCGAGAAGCAGGGGCTGCCCCTGGTTCCGGACCCGGGTGGGGCTGCGTTCTACGGGCCGAAGATCTCGGTGCAGTGCAAGGATGCGATCGGCCGTACCTGGCAGATGTCGACTGTGCAGCTCGACTTCAACCTGCCTGAACGGTTCGGCTTGGAATACACCGGTCCGGACGGCTCGAAGCAGCAGCCGGTCATGATCCACCGCGCGCTGTTCGGCTCGATCGAGCGCTTCTTCGCGGTGCTGCTTGAGCACTACGCGGGTGCGTTCCCGGCGTGGCTGGCGCCCGTCCAGGCGGTCGGCATTCCGATCGGCGACGCGCACATCCCGTACCTCCAGGAGTTCGCCGCCGAGGCGAAGAAGAAGGGGCTGCGGGTCGAGGTGGACGCGTCGTCCGACCGCATGCAGAAGAAGATCAGGAACCACCAGAAGCAGAAGACGCCGTTCATGATCATCGTCGGTGACGAGGACATGGCCGCCGGTACGGTCTCCTTCCGCTACCGCGACGGTTCGCAGGAGAACGGCATTCCGAAGGCTGACGCCCTCGCGAAGCTGCTCGACGTGGTGGAGCGTCGCGTCCAGGTCTGACGGTTAAGAGCGCGGGCGAGGGCGGTTCCCTTCGGGGGGCCGCCCTCTCTGCCGTTCTCCCAGGTCGTACGCCTATGCTTTCCGCATGACGACTGAGCCGGAGCAGCAGAGTGGACCGGTGGGTGAGCCGGACGGGTTCGGGCGGCTGTGGACGCCCCACCGGATCGCCTACATCCAGGGTGAGAACAAGCCGACCGGACCCGGGTCCGACGACGGCTGTCCCTTCTGCGTGGCTCCGGCGCACAGCGACGAGGAGTCGCTGATCGTGGCGCGCGGCACGAGCGTGTACGCGATCATGAATCTGTACCCGTACAACGGCGGCCACATGATGGTCATGCCGTACCGGCACGTCGCCGACTACACCGAGCTGGACGACGCCGAGACCGCCGAGGTGGCCCTCTTCACGAAGAAGGCGATGGCGGCGCTGCGGAAGGCGTCCGGGGCGCACGGGTTCAATCTCGGGATGAACCAAGGGGCCGCCGCCGGTGCCGGGATCGCCGCGCACCTGCACCAGCACGTGGTGCCCCGCTGGGGCGGGGACACCAACTTCATGCCGGTCGTCGGGCACACCAAGGTGCTGCCGCAGCTCCTCGCGGACACCCGGAAGATGCTGGCCGACGTGTGGCCGGAGAGCGTGTAGCGCCTACGCGTCGTACAGGTCCGCCTTGCGCGGTGACGGGTCCTGGACCAGGCCGCTGAGCATCGAGGAACGGCCGCTGAAGCGTTCGGTGGCGACTCCGTGGTCCTCCAGGACCTTGATCGCGGCTGTGTGCACGACACGCAGTACCGGAGTCGCCGCGCGCATGGCGTCGTCGGCCATGAAGCGGTGCCGCCAGGGCTTCTCCGCCCAGACGTGCCGCAGGCCGAACGGCTCGGGCAGGGAGAGCTTGCCGCCGAGGAAGTCCAGGACGTTCGGGAACCAGGTGAACGGGGCGCGGACGCTGAGACGCACCACCTCGTTGGTGTCCATCAGCGGCAGTTCGCGGGTCTTGGTCTCCCAGAACCTCACCGTCTTGCTGACGGTGACCGTCTTCGGCGACGGCTTCGACGTGAACAGGGAGTGCACCGGCCCCAGTGCGTGACCGGTGACCTCGATGCGCAGCGTCTCGTGCAGCACGGTCACCGTGATGAGCATGGTGATGACCAACTGGCCGTCCCACAGGGTGAACTGGACGCCCAGGTAGTGCCGGTTGCCGGCGCCGAACTGCTGCTCGTTGCAGATCCGCTGTATCTCGTGCGTCTTGATCTGGTACGCCTCGACGTCGGTGCCCTCGGGGCGGCTGACGGAGCCCGCGTTCTCGCCGACCGGGGCGACGATCCAGTGCTTGACGGAGGGCGGCGGGAAGCCGCCGGTGTGCAGCGGGCCGCGCTCCAGCATGCGGAGCTGGTCGTGGATGGCCCGGATCACGTCCCAGCTGCGGAAGCCGTGGATCTCCTTGGCGGGGTCCGCGCGCTCCAGCTCCTCGGCGAGCTGCCAGCTGCCCCAGCGGGTGCCCATGCCGAGTATGCCCTTGGGGCCCGCGTAGAAGACCGAGTTGGACTGCTGCTCGGCGGTGAGGCGGGCGAGGCCCTGGCGGAGCTCTTCGGCGTTGCTCTGGCCGGGGTCCTGGGGGACCGCCTCGGGGATCTTGGGACCGATGCCGCCGCCGGAGAGGAGCGCGGACCAGTGCTCGCGCAGGTCCTTGCCGGTGGATTCGCAGATCTGCTTGGCCCAGAGCCAGCCGATGACGGGTGCGATGACCATGGCGCGCAGGTAGATGCCGAGGATTCCGGTGAAGGGCAGTTTGATCAGGAAGATCACGACGAGACCGCCCACGGCGACCAGGAGGGCGGTGCCGAGCGCGCCGGACTTCTTGTCCTTGGCACCCGCGATGGTGCGGCGGAGCTGGAAGACGGCGAGCCAGAGCAGCAGCCCCGGCAGGAACAGCAGGCCGAAGACGACCATGACGATCGTCAGTCTGGTGTCCCGGGCCTTGCGGATGTTGATGGCGGCGAGGCAGTGCTCGACGACGGTCTGCGGCTCCGTGCCGAAGGACTGGACGAGTGCGCCGCGGGCGCCGCCGAGCATGCGGACCCGGACGGCACGGGCGAATGCCTCGCCGAGATTGGGCTCGAAGAGGGAGAGCTTGCCCTTCTTCACCTCGGACTTGTGCCAGTCGCTGTTCGCGTCGAGGAGTACGGTCACCGGGCTGTCCCGGTACGCGGCCGAGGCGAGCGCGTTGGTCGCCGCGGTCTGTCCTGCCGCACCGTGGAGCGGTACCTGTGCACCGGGTGAGAAGTCGAATCCCGAGTCCGCCACTGCCGCCCCCATTGACCGTCCGCGTCCGCGGAGCCCTGTGCTCTCCGCGTCGTTGCCGCACTGCGGCGTTGTTCCCAACGACCGCGCCCCGCACACCTTCTGAGCTGGGGTCACAGCGTATCGACGTGAGGTCCTCTTCGTCATGGGAGCGCGGAATGCCGCCCGCCGCAAGGGAATTGAGGGGGCGGCATTGCCGCATATCGGTCAACTAGCCGCCGTTTTGCTCCCGTTCGCGGAATTTGCCCGCGAGCTGGGGTGGCATGGGTTCGTGCCGTGCGTACGTTCGGTGGAAGCGGCCGGTGCCGTGCGAGACGGACCGCAGGTCGACGGCGTACCGGCCGATCTCGATCTCGGGGACCTCGGCCCGGACCAGGGTGCGGCCGTGGCCCGCCTGTTCGGTGCCGACGACGCGGCCGCGCCTGCCGGAGAGGTCGCTCATGACGGGCCCCACGTAGTCGTCGGGGACCAGGACGGTGACGGCGGCGACGGGTTCGAGGAGGTCGATGCGGGCGTCGGCGGCCGCTTCCCTGAGCGCGAGGGCGCCCGCCGTCTGGAAGGCGGCGTCGGAGGAGTCCACCGAGTGGGCCTTGCCGTCCCGCAGCGTGATCCGTACGTCGACCAGGGGGTATCCGGTGGCGAGGCCCCGGGCGGCCTGGGCGCGTACGCCCTTCTCGACGGAGGGGATGAACTGGCGTGGCACCGCGCCGCCGACCACCTTGTCGACGAATTCGATGCCCGTGCCGGGCGGCAGCGGCTCCACGTCGATCTCGCAGATGGCGTACTGGCCGTGGCCGCCGGACTGTTTGACGTGCCGTCCGCGTCCGGCGGTCCGTTCGCCGAAGGTCTCGCGCAGCGACACTTTGTGGTCGACGGCGTCGACCTGGACCCCGTACCGGGAACGCAGCCGTTCCAGGGCGACGTCGCGGTGCGCCTCGCCCAGGCACCACAGGACGAGCTGGCGGGTGGCCTGGTTCTGCTCCAGGCGCATGGTCGGGTCCTCGGCGACGAGCCGGGCGAGTCCTTGGGAGAGCTTGTCCTCGTCGGCCTTGCTGTGGGCCTGGATGGCGAGCGGGAGGAGCGGGTCGGGCATCTGCCACGGCTCCATGAGCAGCGGGTTGTCCCGGGCGGAGAGGGTGTCGCCGGTTTCGGCGCGGGTGAGTTTCGCCACGCAGGCGAGGTCGCCCGCGACGCAGTGGGAGAGGGTGCGCTGCTGTTTGCCGAAGGGTGAGGAGAGGGCGCCGACCCGCTCGTCGACATCGTGGTCCTCGTGGCCCCGGTCGGCGAGGCCGTGCCCGGAGACGTGGATGGTCTCGTCGGGGCGCAGGGTGCCGGAGAAGACGCGGACGAGGGAGATCCGGCCGACGTAGGGGTCGGAGGCGGTCTTGACCACCTCGGCGACGAGCGGGCCCGCCGGGTCGCAGGTCAGCGGGGGTGCGGGCGTGCCCTGGGGGGTGGTGACGGCGGGCAGTTCGTGTTCGGCGGGGGTCGGGAAGCCGCCGGTGATCAGCTCCAGGATCTCGACCGTGCCCAGGCCCTGGCGGCTGCCCTCAGGGGCGGGCGCGGCGGCGAGCACGGGGTGGAACGTGCCCCGGGCGACGCCCCGTTCGAGGTCGTCGACGAGGGTCTTGAGGTCGATGTCCTCGCCGTCGAGGTAGCGGTCCATCAGGGACTCGTCCTCGCTCTCGGCGATGATGCCCTCGATGAGCCGGTCGCGGGCCGCCTGGATGCGGGGGAGTTGGGCGGGGTCGGGTTCGAGTTCCTTGCGTTCGCCGGAGGAGTAGTCGTAGATCTTCTGCGAGAGCAGGCCGAGGAGTCCGGCCACGGGGGCGTGCCCGTCGGGCCCGTGGTCCCCGTACAGCGGGAGGTAGAGCGGGAGTACGGCGTCCGGGTCGTCGCCCCCGAAGGCGGAGGCGCAGAAGTCGGTCATCGACTCGAAGTTGGCGCGGGCGGCCTCCAGATGGGTCACCACGATGGCGCGCGGCATGCCGACGGCGGCGCACTCCTCCCACACCATGCGGGTCGCGCCGTCGACGCCGTCGGAGGCGGAGACGACGAAGAGGGCCGCGTCCGCGGCGCGCAGACCGGCCCTCAGCTCCCCGACGAAGTCGGCGTATCCGGGTGTGTCGAGGAGGTTGATCTTGATGCCGTCCCATGCGACGGGGACGAGGGAGAGTTGTACGGAGCGTTGCTGGCGGTGCTCGATCTCGTCGTGGTCGGAGACGGTGGTCCCGTCCTCGACGCGGCCCGCCCGGTTCACTGCCCCCGCGGCGAGCGCGAGGGCCTCCACCAGGGTGGTCTTGCCCGATCCGCTGTGGCCGACCAGCACCACGTTCCGTACGGATGCGGGGTGGTCGGCCCCTGGAGCCCTGCCGGCGGCTCCGGGATGTGCGCTCGCGCGTGTCTTGTCGCCCATGGTTTCCGGCCTCCCGAGGAAAGGTGCACGGTGAGGAGAAGGGCGCGGGACATGAGGAGCCGCAGCGGCGTGGCGGCACCGGTGACGCCCGCGGTCATTCGAGCTTTCCACTCCCGTCACTGTGCGTCCATACCCCGGTCCGGTGTGTGTTGGGGGGCGGTGTGCGGGTGCGGGTGTGTGGGGGGCTGGGATTACTGCCGGGGGCGCTGCCCCCGGACCCCCGCGCCTCAAACGCCGGCGGGGCTGCTTCCTGTGGCGCGCCCTCGGACGGGTGCCCGGCGGTGGGGTGGGGAGGTCGTGGCTACGATGGGCCAGCCGGTGGCCATAGGGGCCGCTCGGCGATCCGACCCCTCGGGAAGGCCATGCTGAACAAGTACGCGCGTGCATTCTTCACGCGTGTCCTCACACCGTTTGCCGCATTTCTGCTCCGCCGCGGAGTCAGTCCGGATGCGGTCACCCTCATCGGTACTGCCGGGGTGATGGCGGGTGCGCTGGTCTTCTTCCCCCGCGGGGAGTTCTTCTGGGGCACCATCGTCATCACCCTCTTCGTCTTCTCCGACCTCGTCGACGGCAACATGGCCCGGCAGGCGGGGGTGTCCAGCAGGTGGGGCGCGTTCCTCGACTCGACGCTGGACCGGGTGGCCGACGCGGGCATCTTCGGCGGGCTCGCGCTCTGGTACGCGGGCGACGGCAACGACAACGTGCTGTGCGCGGTGTCCATCTTCTGCCTGGCGAGCGGCCAGGTCGTCTCGTACACCAAGGCCCGTGGTGAGGCGATCGGACTGCCGGTCGCCGTGAACGGGCTCGTCGAGCGGGCGGAGCGGCTGGTCATCACGCTGGTCGCGGCCGGTGTCGCGGGGCTGCACACGTTCGGGCTGCCGGGTGTGGAGATCCTGCTGCCGATCGCGTTGTGGGTCGTCGCGGTGGGTTCCCTGGTGACGCTGGGGCAACGGGTGGTGACGGTACGCCGGGAGTCCGCCGAGGCGGACGCGGCGACGGGGAACGGGGCCGCGTCATGAGCAAGCCTTCCGAAAGCGCGGAGGAAGAGCGTCCGTCGGTCAAGGACCGACTGGTCGACGGGTTGTACGGGCTCGGCTGGGCCGGAGTGAAGAAACTCCCCGAACCCGTCGTCGTGAAGCTCGGCCGCACCATCGCCGACCAGGTGTGGAAGCGGCGCGGCAAGAGCGTGCTGCGCCTGGAGTCCAACCTCGCCCGGGTGGTCCCGGACGCGAGCCCGGCCAGGCTGCGGGCCCTGTCCAAGGCGGGCATGCGCTCGTACATGCGGTACTGGATGGAGTCCTTCCGGCTGCCCTCGTGGACGCCGGAACGTATCGCCGCCGATGTCCGCATCGCCGACAACCACCGGATAACCGAGGCGCTGGAGAGCGGCCGGGGCGTGGTGCTCGCCCTGCCGCACATGGGGAACTGGGACCTGGCCGGGGTGTGGGTGACCAGCTGCCTGGGGCACCCGTTCACGACCGTGGCCGAGCGGCTGAAGCCGGAGTCCCTGTACGACCGGTTCGTCGCGTACCGCGAGAGTCTCGGCATGGAGGTCCTCCCGCACACGGGCGGCTCCGCCTTCGGGACCCTGGCGCGCAGGCTGCGGGGCGGCGGCCTGGTCTGTCTGGTCGCGGACCGGGACCTGTCCGCTTCGGGCGTGGAGGTCAAGTACTTCGGCGAGAGCGCCAAGATGCCCGCCGGGCCCGCGATCCTGGCACAGCAGACGGGGGCGCTGCTGCTGCCGGTGACGCTGTGGTACGACGGTCCGAAGATGATGCGGGGGCGCATTCATCCGCCCGTCGACGTGCCCGAGACAGGTACGCGCGGGGAGAAGACGTCCGCGATGACACAGGCGCTGGCCGATGCCTTCGCCACCGGGATCGCCGAGCATCCGGAGGACTGGCACATGCTGCAGAGGCTGTGGACCGCGGATCTGGAGCCCCGGCGGGAGGGCCAGGAGTGAAGGTCGGGATCGTCTGCCCGTACTCCTGGGACGTGCCGGGCGGCGTCCAGTTCCACATCCGGGACCTCGCCGAGCACCTGATCGGGCTCGGGCACGAGGTGTCGGTGCTGGCTCCGGCGGACGACGACACGCCGCTGCCGGAGTACGTGGTCTCGGCGGGGCGTGCGGTTCCGGTTCCGTACAACGGGTCGGTGGCCAGGCTGAGCTTCGGATTCCTGTCGGCGGCGCGGGTGCGCAAGTGGCTGCACGACGGGGCCTTCGACGTGGTGCACATCCACGAGCCCGCCGCTCCGTCGCTCGGGCTGCTGACCTGCTGGGCGGCGCAGGGGCCGATCGTCGCGACGTTCCACACCTCGACGGCGCGGTCGCGGGTCATGCTGGCGGCGTACCCGATCCTCCAGCCGGCGCTGGAGAAGATCAGCGCGCGGATCGCGGTGAGCGAGTACGCGCGGCGGACGCTGGTGGAGCACCTGGGCGGTGACGCGGTCACCATTCCCAACGGGGTGGATGTCGACTTCTTCGCGAAGGCGGAGCCCAAGGAGGAGTGGCAGGGCGAGACGCTCGGGTTCATCGGGCGGATCGACGAGCCGCGCAAGGGGCTGCCCGTGCTGATGAGGGCGCTGCCGAAGATCCTGGCCGAGCGGCCAGGGACGAGGCTGCTGGTCGCGGGGCGCGGCGACGAGAAGGAGGCCGTGGCGTCCCTGCCGGAGGAGATGCGCTCCCGGGTGGAGTTCCTCGGCATGGTCAGCGACGAGGACAAGGCGCGGCTGCTGCGCAGCGTTGATGTGTACGTGGCGCCCAACACGGGTGGCGAGAGCTTCGGGATCATCCTCGTCGAGGCGATGTCGGCCGGTGCGCCGGTGCTGGCGAGCGATCTGGACGCCTTCGCGCAGGTGCTGGACCAGGGGGCGGCGGGTGACCTGTTCGCCAACGAGGACGCGGACGCGCTGGCGGAGGCCGCGGTGCGGCTGCTGGGGGACGCGGGGCGTCGGGCCGGGCTGAGCGAGCGGGGGGCGGCGCACGTGCGGCGCTTCGACTGGTCGACGGTGGCAGCGGACATCCTCTCGGTCTACGAGACGGTCACGGACGGCGCGAACGCGGTGGCGGCGGCGGACGACGAGAAGCCCGGCAGGCGGGGACGGCTGAGGCTGGCGCGGGACTGAGCGGACCGGGCCCGGGGCCGGGCCTTCACCCCGGAGGAGGGGCGAGGGGCCGCCGTTCCGGAGGAAGCCTCCATCGCCGGTAGCCTTCTGAGCCGTGACCACCCTCATCTGGATCGTCGTCGCCCTGTTCGCGATCGGCCTCTACCTCAGCTGGACCGCCGGCCGCCTCGACCGCCTGCACACCCGCATCGACGCCTCCCGCGCCGCCCTCGACGCGCAGTTGCTGCGGCGGGCGTCCGTGGCGCAGGAACTGGCGACCTCCGGGGTGCTGGACCCCGCGTCGTCGATCGTGCTCTACCAGGCGGCGCACGACGCCCGGCAGGCCGAGGAGGAGCAGCGGGAGGTCGCCGAGAGCGAGCTCAGCCAGGCGCTGCGGGCCGTGTTCGGGGAGCCGGAGCAGGTGGAGGCGCTGAAGCTGGCTCCGGGCGGGGAGGAGGCTGCCGGGGAACTGGCGGCTGCCGTGCGCCGGGTGCCGATGGCACGGCGGTTCCACAACGATTCGGTACGGGCCGCCCGCGCGCTGCGCAGGCACCGCAAGGTGCGCTGGTTCCGGCTGGCGGGGCACGCCCCGTTCCCGATGGCCTTCGAGATGGACGACGAGGCTCCGGTGGCCCTGGCGGACCGGCCAGGGACGTAACGCCGCACTGCTCGGTCCCGCGCACTGCTCGGTCCCGCGCACCGCTCGGCCCCGCGTCCCGACCGGCTCCGCGCCCCGCCCGGCTTCGCCTCGTATCCACTCCGTACGGCGAAAACGATCCACCGGCTGTCCATTGGCCCTTGCAGTGGACTGGTCGCAGGGCGTTTCCTCGGCGGTGCGGGGCAGTGCGCGCCATGCCGTGCGCGCTCGCACCGCACATACGCCCGTCTTTCGTCATCGAGCGAGGTCGAACATGTCCAGCACCCCCACCCCCCAGTCCCCGGCCACCGGCACCGACCGCGTCAAGCGCGGCATGGCCGAGCAGCTCAAGGGCGGCGTGATCATGGACGTCGTCAACGCCGAGCAGGCGAAGATCGCCGAGGACGCGGGCGCCGTCGCCGTCATGGCGCTGGAGCGGGTGCCCGCCGACATCCGCAAGGACGGCGGAGTGGCCCGGATGTCCGACCCCAACATGATCGAAGAGATCATCGAGGCCGTCTCCATCCCGGTCATGGCGAAGTCCCGCATCGGCCACTTCGTCGAGGCCCAGGTCCTCCAGTCGCTCGGTGTCGACTACATCGACGAGTCCGAGGTCCTCACCCCGGCCGACGAGGTCAACCACTCCGACAAGTGGGCGTTCACCACCCCCTTCGTCTGTGGTGCCACCAACCTGGGCGAGGCCCTGCGCCGCATCGCCGAGGGCGCAGCCATGATCCGCTCCAAGGGCGAGGCCGGTACGGGCAACGTCGTCGAGGCGGTCCGTCACCTGCGCCAGATCAAGAACGAGATCGCCAAGCTGCGCGGCTTCGACAACAACGAGCTGTTCGCCGCCGCCAAGGAGCTCCGCGCCCCGTACGAGCTGGTCAAGGAGGTCGCCGAGCTCGGCAAGCTCCCGGTCGTGCTGTTCTCCGCCGGTGGCGTCGCCACCCCCGCCGACGCGGCGCTGATGCGCCAGCTCGGTGCCGAGGGCGTCTTCGTCGGCTCCGGCATCTTCAAGTCCGGCGACCCGGCCAAGCGTGCCGCCGCCATCGTCCGCGCCACTACCTTCTTCGACGACCCGAAGATCATCGCGGACGCCTCCCGCAACCTGGGCGAGGCCATGGTCGGCATCAACTGCGACACCCTCCCCGAGTCCGAGCGCTACGCCAACCGGGGCTGGTAACCCGTATGAAGGCCAACCCCGTTGTCGGCGTCCTGGCTCTCCAGGGCGACGTACGGGAGCACTTGATCGCCCTGGCCGTGGCCGACGCCACGGCCAGGGAGGTCAGGCGTCCCGAAGAGCTCGCCGAGGTCGACGGGCTGGTGATCCCGGGCGGCGAGTCCACCACCATCTCCAAGCTGGCCACCCTCTTCGGCCTGCTGGAGCCGCTGCGCGAGCGCATCGCCGACGGCATGCCGGTGTACGGAACCTGCGCCGGGATGATCCTCCTCGCCGACAAGGTCCTCGACCCGCGCTCCGGCCAGGAGACCCTCGGCGGCATCGACATGATCGTCCGCCGCAACGCCTTCGGACGGCAGAACGAGTCCTTCGAGTCGACCGTCGACGTCACCGGAATCGAGGGCGGCCCCGTCGAGGGCGTCTTCATTCGCGCGCCGTGGGTGGAGTCGATCGGGGTCGACGTCGAGGTGCTCGCGGAGCACGGCGGTCACATCGTCGCCGTACGGCAGAAAAACGCTCTCGCGACGTCCTTCCACCCGGAACTCACCGGCGATCACCGGGTGCACGCGATGTTCGTGGAGATGGTGCGCACCGCCGGCTGACTCGCTCCCGGTAGGATCTCTGCCGAACGCAGCAGAATTGGTTACGCGAAGGAGACAGGCAGATGTCCGGCCACTCTAAATGGGCTACGACGAAGCACAAGAAGGCCGTGATTGACGCCAAGCGCGGCAAGCTCTTCGCGAAGCTGATCAAGAACATCGAAGTCGCGGCCCGCACGGGCGGCATCGACCCCGAGGGCAATCCCACGCTGGTCGACGCCATCCAGAAGGCGAAGAAGAGCTCCGTCCCCAACAAGAACATCGACTCCGCGGTCAAGCGCGGCGGCGGTCTTGAGGCGGGCGGCGCCGACTACGAGACGATCATGTACGAGGGTTACGGCCCGAACGGTGTCGCGGTGCTCATCGAGTGCCTCACCGACAACCGCAACCGTGCCGCCTCCGACGTGCGCGTCGCCATGACCCGCAACGGCGGCTCGATGGCCGACCCGGGTTCCGTCTCGTACCTCTTCAACCGCAAGGGCGTCGTCATCGTCCCCAAGGGCGAGCTCTCCGAGGACGACGTGCTGGGCGCGGTGCTCGACGCGGGTGCCGAAGAGGTCAACGACCTCGGCGACACCTTCGAGGTGATCAGCGAGGCCACCGACCTGGTCGCGGTACGCACCGCGCTCCAGGAGGCGGGCATCGACTACGACTCCGCCGACGCCAACTTCGTGCCGACCATGCAGGTCGAGCTGGAGGAAGAGGGCGCACGCAAGATCTTCAAGCTGATCGACGCGCTGGAGGACAGCGACGACGTGCAGAACGTCTTCGCCAACTTCGACGTCAGCGACAAGGTCATGGCCGCGCTCGACGAAGAGTAGTCAGCAGGTCAGCACAGCGGTCAGCAGTCACGGTGCGAACGACGGGCCGACGGGGAAGTCCCCGTCGGCCCGTCGCGTTGCCGGGACCTGATTGTCAGTGCGAGCCGATAGCCTGCACAAACAGGCGAACGAAGGCGGAGGAGGGGGCGCGGTGCGGGTACTGGGCGTGGACCCGGGGCTGACCCGGTGCGGTGTCGGCGTGGTCGAGGGAGTGGCCGGACGGCCGCTGACCATGTGCGGGGTGGGTGTCGTCCGGACGCCCGCCGACGCCGAGTTGGGCCTGCGCCTGGTCGCCATCGAGCAGGGCATCGAGCAGTGGCTCGACGACTACCGCCCCGAAGTCGTCGCCGTGGAAAGGGTGTTCAGCCAGCACAACGTGGCGACGGTAATGGGCACCGCCCAGGCCAGCGCGGTCGCCATGCTGTGCGCGTCCCGGCGCGGCATCCCGGTCGCCCTGCACACCCCCAGCGAGGTCAAGGCCGCCGTCAGCGGCAGCGGCCGGGCCGACAAGGCGCAGGTCGGGGCGATGGTGACCCGGCTGCTGCGGCTCGACGCCCCGCCGAAACCCGCCGACGCGGCCGACGCCCTCGCCCTCGCCATCTGCCACATCTGGCGGGCCCCCGCGCAGAACCGGCTCCAGCAGGCCGTCGCCGCGCACACCTCCCGTACCGCTCCCGTTCGTCCAGCTCAGAGAGCAGCTCAGAAAGGCCGCACCTCATGATCGCCTTCGTCAGTGGCCCGGTGGCCGCCCTCGCCCCCACCACCGCGGTGATCGAGGTCGGTGGCATCGGCATGGCCGTCCAGTGCACGCCGAACACGCTGTCCACGCTCCGCATGGGCCAGAACGCCAAGCTCGCCACCTCCCTCGTCGTACGGGAGGACTCGCTCACGCTGTACGGCTTCGCGGACGACGACGAGCGCCAGGTCTTCGAGCTCCTCCAGACCGCCAGCGGCGTCGGCCCCCGTCTCGCCCAGGCCATGCTCGCCGTGCACAGCCCCGACGCGCTGCGCCTCGCGGTGTCCACGGGCGACGAGAAGGCGCTGACCGCCGTCCCCGGCATCGGCAAGAAGGGCGCGCAGAAGCTCCTCCTCGAACTGAAGGACCGGCTCGGCGCCCCGCTGGGCACGGGCGCACAACTCGGCACCCAGCGCGTCGCCTCAGGCCCCGCCCCCTGGACCGAGCAGCTGAACGCCGCGCTCATCGGTCTCGGCTACGCCTCCCGCGAGGCCGAGGAAGCAGTCGCGGCCGTCACCCCGCAGGCCGAGGCCGCGCTCGCCGGGGGCACCCAGCCGCCCGTGCCGCAGTTGCTGCGGGCCGCCCTCCAGACCCTCAACCGCACCCGCTGACCCGGCAACACCCGACGCGCCCACAGCCGACCCGAGAGATCCGCACATGAACTGGGACGAGACCGGACCCGACACCGCCGCCGACCCGAGGCTGGTCGACTCCTCCGCCGACGGCGAGGACCAGGCGGTCGAGGCCGCGCTGCGCCCCAAGGACCTGGACGAGTTCGTCGGCCAGGAGAAGGTCCGCGAGCAGCTCGACCTGGTGCTCCGGGCCGCCCGCGCCCGAGGTGCCACCGCCGACCACGTGCTCCTCTCCGGCGCTCCCGGCCTCGGCAAGACCACCCTCTCCATGATCATTGCCGCTGAGATGGGCGCCCCGATCCGCATCACCAGCGGCCCGGCCATCCAGCACGCGGGCGACCTCGCCGCGATCCTCTCCTCCCTCCAGGAGGGCGAGGTCCTCTTCCTCGACGAGATCCACCGGATGTCCCGCCCCGCCGAGGAAATGCTGTACATGGCGATGGAGGACTTCCGCGTCGACGTCATCGTCGGCAAGGGCCCCGGCGCCACCGCCATCCCGCTCGAACTGCCGCCCTTCACCCTGGTCGGCGCGACCACCCGGGCCGGACTCCTGCCGCCGCCGCTGCGCGACCGCTTCGGCTTCACCGGGCACATGGAGTTCTACGAGCCCGCCGAGCTGGAGCGCGTCATCCACCGCTCCGCCCGCCTCCTCGACGTCGAGATCGGCGCCGACGGGGCCGCCGAGATCGCCGGCCGCTCCCGGGGCACCCCCCGCATCGCCAACCGGCTGCTGCGCCGGGTCCGCGACTACGCCCAGGTCAAGACCGACGGCTCGATCATCGACAAGGACGTCGCGAACGCCGCCCTCAAGGTGTACGAGGTGGACCCGCGCGGCCTGGACCGCCTCGACCGGGCCGTCCTCGGGGCGCTCCTCAAGCTCTTCGGCGGCGGACCCGTCGGCCTCTCCACCCTCGCCGTCGCCGTGGGGGAGGAGCGCGAGACCGTCGAGGAGGTCGCCGAGCCCTTCCTCGTACGAGAAGGTCTTCTGGCCAGAACACCGCGCGGACGGGTCGCCACTCCCGCCGCGTGGGCCCACCTGGGGCTCGTGCCGCCCCAGCAGGGCACCGCTCAAGGCGGACAACCGGGTCTGTTCGGGGCGTGACGGTGTGGAGGCTCGCCGGGTCAGGAACCTCGGTGCGATGCTGGGCGTTGTTCCATTGACGCGGACTCGCTTAGACTCCGCCGATGCCGACCTTCCGTGCCGGCATGCCCACCCCCGTATATAAGAGGCCGCCTTTTCGCCGCGGCCGTGCGAAGGAAGTTCCGTCCCGTGAGTCTCGTGACCCTCCTCCCTTTCATCGTGCTCATCGGGGCCATGTTCCTGATGACCCGGTCCGCCAAGAAGAAGCAGCAGGCCGCTGCGCAGATGCGCAACGAAATGCAGCCCGGCACCGGCGTGCGCACCATCGGCGGCATGTACGCCACGGTCAAGGAGGTGCATGACGACACGGTGCTTCTTGAGGTCGCCCCGGGCGTCCACGCCGTTTACGCGAAGAACTCCATCGGTGCGGTCCTCTCCGACGAGGAGTACAACCGCATCGTGCACGGCGAGGACGCCGCCGAGCTCGACTCCGACACCCCCGTCGTCCCGGACGACGCCTCGTCGCTGACCGGCTCGGACGACGACGCGGACGCGCCGCGCATCGACCTCGGCAAGAAGCCCGAGGCCGCCGACGGCGAAGCCGCAGCGGACGCCGGCGTCGAGCCGAAGGACAAGAAGGCCGACGGCGAGGGCGACGCGAAGTAGCCACCTCCGCGGACTGCGGCGCAGCCCACCGGCAGCGCTGCGGTCCGCGGATCGTGCATACCTCTGCGGGGGCAGGCCCCCACAACACTTCGTGGCCGCATCGACGCACATTCCCGCGCGTGCGGTTGGACAGGGAGAAACGAGAAGGTGGCAGCACCGAAGAAGGGCCGCAAGGTCTCGGGGGCCCCGGGCAGGCCGGGGCGCGCCCTGGCTCTGATCACGATCGTCATCCTCGCCCTCGCGGGCGGGATGTTCGCGTCCGGGCACACCACCCCCCGCCTTGGCATCGACCTTGCCGGCGGTACGAGCATCACGCTCAAGGCGCAGAACGAGCCGGGCCAGCCCAACGCGATCAACAAGACGAACATGGACACCGCCGTCGCCATCATGGAGCGGCGCGTCAACGGCATGGGTGTCTCCGAGTCCGAGGTGCAGACCCAGGGCACGGACAACATCATCGTCAACATCCCCAAGGGCACGAACTCCAAGCAGGCCCGCGAGCAGGTCGGCACCACCGCCAAGCTCTACTTCCGGCAGGTACTGGCCCAGACGCAGGGCACGCCGTTGCCCGACCCCGGCAAGACCCCGAAGCCGGACCCGACGTCCACGAAGAAGCCGGACGCCGCCAAGGACCCGAAGGACAAGGACGGCAAGGACGGCAAGGACGGCAAGGACAAGAACTCCACGCCGACCCCCGACCCGGCCAAGACCTCGCAGGGCCGCGCCGTCACCGACGCCCTGAAGGCGCCGACGCCCCCTCCGACGCCCGGCGCCTCCAAGACCCCGGACCCGAAGCAGACGCCGCCCGCCCCGGACCCGGCCACCGAGAAGCTCCAGAAGGCGTTCGCGGCCCTCGACTGCACCAAGCCCGACCAGCGTGAGAAGGCGGGCGACGGCATCAAGCCGAGCGAGCCGACGATCGCCTGCGGCAAGAGCATCACCGGCAAGGTCTGGGACGGGAAGAGCTGGGACAAGTTCGTCCTCGGCCCCGCCGAGCTCGAAGGCACCGACGTCAAGAAGGCATCCGGCACGTTCGACACCCAGCGCGCGCTGTGGAAGGTCGACATGGAGTTCACCAAGGAGGGCTCCGACAAGTTCGCGAAGACGACCGCGAAGCTGATGAAGCTCCAGCAGCCGATGAACCAGTTCGGCATCGTCCTCGACGGCAACGTCGTCTCGGCACCCTCGGTCAGCACGGTCCTCAGCGGCAACGCCGAGATCACCGGCAGCTTCAACCAGGAGTCCGCGCAGGAGCTCGGCAACATCCTGTCGTACGGCTCCCTGCCGCTGACCTTCAAGGAACAGGCCACCACCACGGTCACCCCGGCCCTCGGCAGCGACCAGCTGAAGGCCGGTCTCATCGCCGGTGCCATCGGTCTCGCGCTCGTCGTGATCTACCTGGTCGTGTACTACCGCGGCCTCTCCTTCGTGGCGCTCCTGAGCCTCCTGGTCTCCGGCATCCTGACGTACACGATCATGACCCTGCTCGGCCCGGCCATCAACTTCGCGCTGAACCTCCCGGCCGTCTGTGGTGCCATCGTCGCCATCGGCATCACCGCCGACTCGTTCATCGTGTACTTCGAACGGATCCGGGACGAGATCCGCGACGGCCGCACCCTGCGCCCCGCCGTGGAGCGGGCCTGGCCGCGCGCCCGGCGCACCATCCTGGTGTCCGACTTCGTGTCGCTGCTGTCCGCCGTGGTGCTGTACGCCGTCACCGTCGGCAAGGTGCAGGGCTTCGCGTTCACGCTCGGCCTGACCACCCTGCTCGACGTCGTCGTGGTGTTCCTCTTCACCAAGCCGCTGATGACACTGCTCGCCTCGAAGACCAAGTTCTTCGGCAACGGCCACAAGTGGTCCGGCCTCGACCCGAAGCGGCTCGGCGTGCAGCCCCCGCTGCGCCGCTCCCGCCGTGTCTCCGTTTCCACCGAACCGAAGGAGGCGTGAGATGTCGCGACTCGGCAACATCGGCGCCAGGCTGTACCGAGGCGAGGTCGGTTACGACTTCGTCGGGAAGCGGATGATCTACTACGGGATCTCCGTCCTGATCACCGTCATCGCCATCGCGGGCCTCGGGTTCAAGGGCCTCAACATGGGCATCGAGTTCCAGGGCGGCGCGCTCTTCACCACGCCGGCCACCTCGGTCTCCGTGGAGCACGCGAAGGAGGTCGCCGAAAAGGTCTCCGGCCACGACGCGATCGTCCAGAAGCTCGGCAACGACACCCTGCGCATCCAGGTCGGCGGCCTCGACACCACGAGTGCCACCCCGGTCACCGAGAAGCTCGCCCAGGAACTCAAGGTCCCGGCAGAGAAGATCAACACCGACCTGGTCGGCCCCAGCTGGGGCGAGGACATCGCCAACAAGGCATGGACCGGTCTCGCGGTCTTCATGGTCCTGGTGGTGATCTATCTGGCCATCGCCTTCGAGTGGCGGATGGCCGTCGCCGCGCTCGTCGCCCTCATCCACGACCTCACGATCACCGTGGGCGTCTACGCCCTGGTGGGCTTCGAGGTCACCCCGGGCACCGTGATCGGTCTGCTGACCATCCTCGGTTACTCCCTCTACGACACCGTCGTCGTCTTCGACGGTCTCAAGGAGGGCGCGAAGGACATCACCAAGCAGACCCGCTTCACCTACAGCGAGATCGCCAACCGCAGCCTCAACGGCACCCTGGTGCGTTCCATCAACACCACGGTCGTCGCGCTGCTGCCGGTCGCCGGACTGCTGTTCATCGGTGGCGGTGTGCTGGGCGCGGGCATGCTCAACGACATCTCGCTGTCGCTGTTCGTCGGCCTCGCGGCCGGTGCCTACTCCTCGATCTTCATCGCCACTCCGCTGGTCGCCGACCTGAAGGAGCGCGAGCCGCAGATGAAGGCCCTGAAGAAGCGCATCCTCGCCAAGCGGGCCTCCGAGGCGAAGAACGCCGCCGACGGTGACGCACCGCAGGACGGCGACGCCGTTCCCGCCGCTGCCGCCCCCGTCGTCGGCCAGCGTCCGAGCCGCAGCCGCCCCGCCCAGGGGAAGCGCCGATGACGAACACCGACACCACCCGCGAGCTGCTCCTGAGCCGCATCCGGGACGTGCAGGACTACCCGAAGCCCGGCGTCGTCTTCAAGGACATCACGCCGCTGCTCGCCGACCCGGCGGCCTTCACGGCCCTCACCGACGCCCTCGCGGAGCTGTGCGTGAAGCACGGCGCCACGAAGATCGTCGGCCTGGAGGCACGCGGCTTCATCCTGGCCGCCCCGGTCGCGGTCCGCGCGGGCATCGGGTTCATCCCGGTCCGCAAGGCGGGCAAGCTGCCCGGTGCGACGCTCTCGCAGGCGTACGAGCTGGAGTACGGCACCGCCGAGATCGAGGTGCACGCCGAGGACCTGGCCGCGGGTGACCGCGTCATCGTCATCGACGACGTCCTCGCCACCGGCGGCACCGCGGGCGCGGCCCTGGAGCTGATCCGGCGGGCCGGGGCCGAGGTCGCCGGAGTCGCCGTCCTCATGGAGATCGGCTTCCTGGGCGGCCGGGCCAAGCTGGAGCCCGTGCTGCACGGGGCCCCGCTGGACGCCCTGATCGCGATCTGAGAGGCGTACGACACCGAGTGAGGCGGGTCCCGGGGCAACCCGGGGCCCGCCTTTCCCGTCCCTTGACTCCTGTGACTCCTGGCCCAGGAAGAACGGGCGGCCAAGGGTCGATACCATGGGCGTTCCGGACCCGACCGGGAGAGAACCTGAACCGGGCCGCCCCACGCAGGGGAGCCCCGCAGCCCAGGCCCGTACGAGGAGCGCCCTTGCCTGACGAGGCCCAGCCAGTCGCCACCCCGCAGCCGGACAAGGCCGCGGCGGGCGGCACGCCCCCGAAGCCGCCGGTCGACAAGCCCAAGCCGCCCGTGGCCCCGGAGCGCGCCAACGGCCCCGCCCCGGCCCCCGCCGTACGCCCGGCGACCCCCACGGGCCCCACGGCCCGCACGGGAGGCTCCTCGAACCGCGTGCGCGCCCGGCTCGCCCGCCTCGGCGTACAGCGCCAGTCCCCGTACAACCCGGTCCTGGAGCCGCTGCTGCGGATAGTGCGCAGCAACGACCCCAAGATCGAGACGGCGACGCTGCGCCAGATCGAGACGGCCTACCAGGTCGCCGAGCGCTGGCACCGGGGCCAGAAGCGCAAGAGCGGCGACCCGTACATCACGCACCCGCTCGCCGTGACGACGATCCTCGCCGAGCTGGGCATGGACCCGGCGACGCTGATGGCCGGGCTGCTGCACGACACCGTCGAGGACACCGAGTACGGGCTCGACACCCTGCGCCGGGACTTCGGCGACCAGGTCGCACTGCTCGTCGACGGCGTCACCAAGCTCGACAAGGTCAAGTTCGGCGAGGCCGCGCAGGCCGAGACCGTACGCAAGATGGTCGTGGCGATGGCCAAGGACCCGCGCGTCCTGGTGATCAAGCTCGCCGACCGCCTGCACAACATGCGCACCATGCGCTATCTCAAGCGCGAGAAGCAGGAGAAGAAGGCGCGCGAGACCCTGGAGATCTACGCGCCGCTCGCCCACCGCTTGGGCATGAACACGATCAAGTGGGAGCTGGAGGACCTCGCCTTCGCGATCCTCTACCCCAAGATGTACGACGAGATCGTGCGGCTGGTCGCCGAGCGCGCGCCCAAGCGTGACGAGTACCTGGCCATAGTGACCGACGAGGTGCAGAGCGACCTGCGGGCCGCACGCATCAAGGCGACCGTCACCGGGCGGCCGAAGCACTACTACAGCGTCTACCAGAAGATGATCGTGCGGGGCCGGGACTTCGCGGAGATCTACGACCTGGTGGGCATTCGTGTCCTTGTCGACACGGTGCGGGACTGCTACGCGGCCCTGGGCACCGTGCACGCGCGCTGGAACCCGGTTCCGGGGCGCTTCAAGGACTACATCGCGATGCCCAAGTTCAACATGTACCAGTCGCTGCACACGACGGTCATCGGGCCCAGCGGCAAGCCGGTCGAGCTCCAGATCCGCACCTTCGACATGCACCGCCGCGCCGAGTACGGCATCGCCGCGCACTGGAAGTACAAGCAGGAGGCCGTCGCCGGAGCCTCCAAGGTCCGCACCGACGTGCCCCGGCACAAGGACGACGCCGTCAACGACATGGCGTGGCTGCGGCAGCTCCTGGACTGGCAGAAGGAGACCGAAGACCCCAGCGAGTTCCTGGAGTCCCTGCGCTTCGACCTGTCCCGCAACGAGGTCTTC
This sequence comes from Streptomyces sp. NBC_00237, assembly GCF_026342435.1. Lineage (NCBI taxonomy): Bacteria > Bacillati > Actinomycetota > Actinomycetes > Kitasatosporales > Streptomycetaceae > Streptomyces > Streptomyces sp. NBC_00237. The sequence continues at coordinate 3,073,432 of NZ_JAPEMT010000001.1, forward strand.
GTCTTCACGCCCAAGGGCGACGTCATCGCGCTCCCGGCGGGCGCCACCCCGGTCGACTTCTCGTACGCGGTGCACACCGAGGTCGGGCACCGGACCATAGGAGCGCGGGTCAACGGGCGGCTCGTACCGCTCGAATCGACCCTGGACAACGGCGACCTGGTCGAGGTCTTCACCTCGAAGGCGGACGGCGCGGGACCCTCCCGCGACTGGCTCGGCTTCGTGAAGTCGCCGCGCGCCCGCAACAAGATCCGTGCCTGGTTCTCCAAGGAGCGCCGCGACGAGGCCATCGAGCAGGGCAAGGACGCCATCGCGCGCGCCATGCGCAAGCAGAACCTGCCGATCCAGCGCATCCTGACCGGCGACTCGCTGGTCACCCTCGCGCACGAGATGCGCTACCCGGACATCTCCTCGCTGTACGCGGCGATCGGCGAGAGCCACGTCACCGCGCAGTCCGTGGTGCAGAAGCTGGTGCAGGCGCTCGGCGGGGAGGACGCCGCCAACGAGGACATCGCGGAGAGCTCGCCGCCCTCGCACGGCCGGGGCAAGCGCCGCTCCAGCGCCGACCCGGGCGTGGTCGTCAAGGGCGTCGACGACGTGTGGGTCAAGCTGGCGCGCTGCTGCACACCGGTCCCGGGTGACCCGATCATCGGCTTCGTGACGCGCGGCAGCGGAGTCTCCGTCCACCGCGCGGACTGCGTGAACGTCGACTCGCTGTCCCAGCAGCCCGAGCGGATCCTCGAAGTCGAGTGGGCACCCACCCAGTCGTCGGTCTTCCTGGTCGCCATCCAGGTCGAGGCCCTCGACCGGTCCCGGCTGCTCTCGGACGTCACCCGCGTCCTGTCCGACCAGCACGTCAACATCCTGTCGGCGGCCGTCCAGACGTCCCGCGACCGGGTGGCCACCTCGCGCTTCACCTTCGAGATGGGCGACCCCAAGCACCTGGGGCACGTGCTGAAGGCGGTCAGGGGAGTGGAGGGCGTGTACGACGTGTACCGCGTGACGTCGGCGCGCAGGCCGTAGCAGCCGATACGAGGAAGGGGCCCCCGGCGCGATGCCGGGGGCCCCTTCCTCGTACGGGCGGTGGAACTGCTCAGCCGCCGAACTCCTCCAGGCCCTTCATGGCCTGGTCGAGCAGGGCCTGACGGCCCTCCAGCTCACGCGCCAGCTTGTCGGCCTTGGCGTTGTTGCCGGACGAGCGGGCCGCGTCGATCTGCTTCTGGAGCTTCTCGACGGCGTCCTGGAGCTGACCGGTCAGGCCCGCGGCACGCGCACGCGCCTCCGGGTTGGTCCGCTTCCACTCGTTCTCCTCGGACTCCTGGAGAACGCGCTCGACGGCCTGCATCCGCCCCTCGACCTTCGGACGGGCGTCGCGCGGCACGTGGCCGATGGCCTCCCAGCGCTCGTTCAGGGCCCGGAACGCGGCACGCGCGCTCTTCAGGTCCTTCACCGGCACCAGCTTCTCGGCCTCGGTGGCGAGCTCCTCCTTGAGCTTGAGGTTCTCGCCCTGCTCCGCGTCCCGTTCGGCGAAGGTCTCGCCGCGCGCCGCGAAGAAGACGTCCTGGGCGCCGCGGAAGCGGTTCCACAGGTCGTCCTCGAACTCGCGCTGGGCGCGGCCCGCCGCCTTCCACTCCGTCATCAGGTCGCGGTAGCGCGCCGCCGTGCCGCCCCAGTCCGTCGACTTCGACAGCGACTCGGCCTCGGCGACCAGCTTCTCCTTGGCCTTGCGGGCCTCCTCGCGCTGCGCGTCCAGCGCGGCGAAGTGTGCCTTGCGACGCTTGGAGAACGCCGAGCGGGCGTGCGAGAAGCGGTGCCACAGCTCGTCGTCCGCCTTGCGGTCCAGCCGGGGGAGACCCTTCCAGATGTCCACCAGGGCCCGCAGCCGCTCGCCCGCGGACCGCCACTGGTCGCTCTGCGCCAGCTCCTCGGCCTCGGCGACCAGCTTCTCCTTGGCGCCCTTCGCCTCGTCGGCCTGCTTGGCCTTCTCGGCCTTGCGCTCCTCGCGGCGCGCCTCGACCGTCGTGACGAGTGCGTCGAGCCGCTTGGCCAGCGCCTCCAGGTCGCCCACCGCGTGATGCTCGTCGACCTGCGTCCGCAGGTGGTCGATCGCGGTCTGGGCGTCCTTCGCCGACAGGTCGGTGGTCTTCACCCGGCGTTCGAGGAGCCCGATCTCGACGACCAGGCCCTCGTACTTGCGCTCGAAGTAGGCCAGGGCCTCCTCCGGAGAGCCCGCCTGCCAGGAACCGACGACCTTCTCGCCCTCGGCCGTACGCACGTACACGGTGCCCGTCTCGTCGACACGGCCCCACGGGTCGCTGCTCACAGCGCCTCCTCCACATGATGTCCGCAAGGGCGCACGGCCCCCGGGCATCGTCCACGGTTTTTCAACGTCCACAGTCTGATCGCGGGGCCGAAGACGCCCTGCACACCGCCAACATAGGCGACTCGCAGGGCGGCTGTCCGCATCCCGCACATCTGGGTTTGGCCGACTGCCCGCAGGGGGCTACTTGCTGACGGTCGCCTTGTCGATGACCACGGTGGCGTTCGGTGCCCCGTCTCCGGTCCCGGCCGACTCACCCGCACCAGCGATCTTCTCCAGCACGTCCTGACCCCCCTTGACGGTGCCGAAGGGCGTGTAGTTGGGCGCCAGCTGGCTGTCCTTGTAGACGAGGAAGAACTGGCTTCCGCCCGTGTTCGGGCCCGAGTTGGCCATCGCGACCGTGCCTGCCGGGTAGGTGCCGCCCTTGACCTTCGGGTCCTGGAGGTTCTCATCGGGCAGTTTGTAGCCCGGGTTCCCCTTGCCGCCCGCCGTCGGGTCGCCGCACTGCAGGACGTAGATGCCCTGGGTGGTGAGGCGGTGGCACTTCGTGTGGTCGAAGTAGCCCTTGTTCGCGAGGAAGTTGAAGGAGTTGACCGTGCGCGGGGCGTTCTTCGCGTCCAGGTCGAGGTCGATCTCGCCGCAGGTGGTGGCCAGCTTCATCTTGTACGTCGCCGACTTGTCGATGTCGAGCTTCGGCTCCTTGGGGAAGGAGAGCTTGGCTATCTCCCCCGGGGCGGCCTTCTTGCACGGATCGGCGGGCTTCTTCTTGGGCGCCGGGGCGTCCGCGACGTTGGACCCGTCGTCCTTTGCCTTGTCCTTGCCGTCGAAGACGCCCGTGGCGAACGCCGTCGCCCCGGCCGCGACGACCACGGCCACCGCCGCGGAGATGACGGCGGTGCGCCGCTTGGCCCTGCGCCGCCTCTCGGCACGCCGCTGCTGCTGGCGCTCGAACTTCTCCCTGGCGAGCTGCCGCCGCCGCTGATCGCTGGTGACCACCGGATGTTCTCCTCGTACGTGTCGTCGTATGTCGGACATGCGTCCGATCGGCCCGAGCTTGCCCGTACCGTATACGGGTTACCTGTGGGACGAGGAGCGCCGGTAGGCTCTGACCTGTTGCAAATCCGTACTTCCATCCCCGCTGGACGACCACGAAGAGGACGATCGTGCTTATTGCCGGGTTCCCCGCCGGGGCCTGGGGGACCAACTGCTACCTGGTCGCCCCCGCCGCAGGCGAGGAGTGCGTCATCATCGACCCCGGCCACCAGGCCACGCAGGGTGTCGAGGAGACGCTGAAGAAGCATCGGCTGAAGCCCGTCGCCGTCGTGCTCACCCACGGCCACATCGACCACGTCGCCTCCGTCGTCCCCGTGTGTGGCGCGAAGAACGTGCCCGCCTGGATCCACCCCGAGGACCGCTTCATGATGAGCGACCCGGAGAAGGCCCTCGGCCGCTCCCTGGGCGCGCAGCTCATGGGCGAGCTGACCGTGGGGGAGCCGGACGACGTCAAGGAGCTGTACGACGGCGCCGAGCTGAAGCTCGCCGGTCTGGACCTGTCCGTGTCGCACGCGCCCGGCCATACGAAGGGGTCGGTGACCTTCGGGCTCCCCGAGGCGGCGGACATTCCGCCCATTCTCTTCTCGGGTGACCTGCTGTTCGCCGGCTCCGTCGGACGCACCGACTTTCCCGGCGGCTCCCACGCCGATCTCCTGAAGTCGCTGGCCCGTGTGTGCCTGCCGCTTGAGGACTCGACCGTGGTGCTGTCCGGGCACGGCCCCCAGACGACCATCGGCCAGGAGCGCGCGACCAACCCGTACCTGCGGGGACTGGACGACGCGCCCGCCCCTCGACGAGGAATGTGAACCCCCTCCCGTGAGCACCTTCAAGGCCCCCAAGGGCACGTACGACCTGCTTCCGCCTGTCTCCGCCACGTATCTCGCCGTGCGCGACGCCATCGCCGCGCCGCTGAAGAACTCCGGCTACGGCTACATCGAGACCCCCGGCTTCGAGAACGTCGAACTGTTCGCGCGCGGCGTCGGCGAGTCCACCGACATCGTGACCAAGGAGATGTACACCCTCACCACGAAGGGCGGCGACGAGCTCGCCCTGCGTCCCGAGGGCACCGCCTCCGTGCTGCGCGCCGCCCTGGAGGCCAACCTCCACAAGGTCGGCAACCTGCCCGTCAAGCTCTGGTACTCCGGCTCGTACTACCGCTACGAGCGTCCGCAGAAGGGCCGCTACCGCCACTTCTCCCAGGTCGGCGCCGAGGCCATCGGTGCCGAGGACCCGGCGCTCGACGCCGAGATGATCATCCTGGCGGACCAGGCATACCGCTCGCTCGGCCTGCGGAACTTCCGCATCCTGCTGAACTCGCTCGGCGACAAGGAGTGCCGCCCCGTCTACCGGGAGGCCCTCCAGTCGTTCCTGCGCGGCCTGGACCTCGACGAGGAGACCGTCCGCCGGGCCGAGATCAATCCGCTGCGCGTCCTCGACGACAAGCGCCCGGACGTGCAGAAGCAGCTCGTCGGCGCGCCGGTCCTGCGCGACTACCTGTGCGACGGCTGCAAGGCGTACCACGAGGAGGTACGGGCGCTGATCACGGCAGCCGGAGTCGTCTTCGAGGACGACGAGAAGCTGGTGCGCGGCCTGGACTACTACACGCGCACCACCTTCGAGTTCGTCCACGACGGTCTCGGCTCGCAGTCCGCGGTGGGCGGCGGCGGCCGTTACGACGGCCTGTCCGAGATGATCGGCGGCCCCGCGCTGCCGTCCGTCGGCTGGGCGCTCGGCGTCGACCGCACGGTCCTGGCGCTGGAGGCCGAGGGCGTCGTCCTCGACATCCCGGCGGCGACGTCCGTGTACGCGGTGCCGCTCGGCGAGGAGGCCCGCCGGGTGCTGTTCGCCAAGGTCGTCGAGCTGCGGAAGGCGGGGGTCGCGACCGACTTCTCCTTCACGGGGCGCGGTCTGAAGTCGGCCATGAAGAACGCCCACCGCACGGGCGCCCGCTACGTGATCATCGCGGGCGAGCGCGACCTCGCCGAGGGCCAGGTCCAGATCAAGGACATGGAGTCCGGCGAGCAGGAGCCCGCCGCCCTGGACACGGTCGTCGCGGAACTCCAGCGCCGCCTGGGCTGAGTCGGTCTCCCGAAGGGGCCCGGAATCGCTGATTCCGGGCCCCTTCTCCGTTCCACCGTGGCGTACGTGCCGAACCCGGCGCGCAGATCCCGCCGGAACGCCCTCCGCGACCAGCCCGTACATGGCCTGCGAGCGCCCTTCACGGCCCCGGAGCCCGGGGCTAACGTCGAAGGCCAGGTATCCGCATACGCCCCGTTGGGGGGAACGATGCTCCAGACACGTGAGTTGTTCGACAGCCTGGCCTCCCGGACCGACCACCTCGACCCGCAGCTCCTCGCCACGACCGCCGACGCCCTCTTGGAGTGCGAACAGGCGGTCACCGCCTGCGCGACCGGAATGCTCGCGGAGAAGGAGAACGACGAACTCCGCCTCGCCATCAACCGCGACCTGGACTGCGCCGACGTGGTGGCCGCCACCCGGCGGGTGCTGACGCGCGGGACGGACGCGGATCACGCGCTGCTGAACGTACAGCTGGAAGCGAGTGCCGTCGCCTGCGAGCTGAGTTACGAGCTGTGCAGCCAGCACGCGCGGCACCACGAGCACTGCCGCATCTCCGCCCAGGCCACCCAGCACGCCATGACCGCGTGCCGCGAGCTACTCCAGGTGCTGCGGCCCTAGAAACACGCCCCCGGCGCACGCCCCCCGGAGTGCTTCCTTATCCCCGCCCGACGGCGTCCGTCGCCCCCCGTGCGGCAGAATGAGGCTGCCCAGCAAGGCCACGGCAACGACGGAACGGCGATATGACGACGACAGAGGTTGACGACGTGTCAGAGGGCGCGTCGGAGGGCGCGTCCGTGGAGACGGACGAGCGGGACGGCACCGGCCTCATCGGTGCCGGCAAGTCCCTCGCCTGGATGCTGATCATCACCGGGGCGGCCGGACTGCTCGCCGCCTGGGTGATCACCATCGACAAGTTCAAGCTGCTGGAGGACCCGGACTTCGTCCCCGGGTGCAGCCTCAACCCCGTCGTCGCCTGCGGCAACATCATGAAGAGCGACCAGGCCGCCTTCTTCGGGTTCCCCAACCCGATGCTCGGCCTCGTCACGTACGGCATGGTCGTCGCCATCGGCGTCGCCCTGCTCGCCGGGGCCCGCTACAAGCGCTGGTACTGGCTCGGGCTCAACGCAGGAACGCTCTTCGGCGTCGTCTTCTGCACCTACCTCCAGTACCAGTCGCTGTACACGATCCGCTCGCTGTGCCTGTGGTGCTGCCTGGCCTGGGTCGCCACGATCTTCCTGTTCTGGTACGTCACGGTCCACAACCTCAAGCACCGCATCCTCCCGGCCCCGCGCGCCCTGCGCAACGGCCTGGTGGAGTTCCACTGGGTGGTTCCGGTGCTGTGGATCGGGGTCATCGGCATCCTGATCCTCACCAACTGGTGGAGCTTCTGGACCAGCTGAGACCTCTGTGCCGACGGCTTTGTCAGAGGGCTGATCTAGGCTTCTGAGCGTGGAGCCCGATCTCTTTACCGCAGCAGCAGAAGAACGCCAGGCGAGCGACCCGTCCAGCAGCCCCCTGGCCGTCCGGATGCGCCCGCGCACCCTCGACGAGGTCTTCGGACAGAAGCACCTCCTGAAGCCGGGATCGCCGCTGCGCCGTCTCGTCGGGGAAGGCGGCGGCGGTCCCGCGGGGGCGTCGTCCGTGATCCTCTGGGGGCCGCCCGGCATCGGAAAGACGACCCTCGCGTACGTCGTCAGCCAGGCCACCCAGAAGCGGTTCGTCGAACTCTCCGCGATCACCGCGGGCGTGAAGGAGGTCCGGGCCGTCATCGAGGGCGCCCGCCGCGCCTCCGGCGGCTACGGCAAGGAGACCGTCCTCTTCCTCGACGAGATCCACCGCTTCAGCAAGGCCCAGCAGGACTCCCTGCTGCCCGCCGTGGAGAACCGCTGGGTCACCCTCATCGCGGCCACCACCGAGAACCCGTACTTCTCGATCATCTCGCCGCTGCTGTCCCGCTCCCTGCTCCTCACCCTCGAATCCCTCACCGACGAGGACCTGCGCGGCCTGCTGCACCGGGCCCTCACCGAGGAGCGCGGCCTCGGCGGCGCGGTCACCCTGCCGAAGGACGCCGAGGACCACATCCTGCGCATCGCGGGCGGCGACGCCCGCCGCGCCCTGACCGCCCTGGAAGCGGCGGCCGGAGCGGCGATCTCCAAGGGCGAGCCGGAGATCACGCTCGAAACGGTCGAGGAGGCCGTCGACCGGGCAGCCGTCCGCTACGACCGCGACGGCGACCAGCACTACGACGTCGCCAGCGCCCTCATCAAGTCCATCCGCGGATCGGATGTGGACGCAGCCCTGCACTACCTGGCCCGCATGATCGAGGCGGGCGAGGACCCCCGCTTCATCGCGCGGCGCCTGATGATCTCCGCCAGTGAGGACATCGGCCTCGCCGACCCCACCGCCCTGCCCACGGCGGTCGCCGCCGCCCAGGCCGTCGCCATGATCGGCTTCCCCGAGGCGGCCCTGACCCTCAGCCACGCCACCATCGCGCTCGCGCTGGCCCCCAAGTCCAACGCCGCGACCCTCGCCATCCAGGCCGCCCAGGCAGACGTACGCAACGGCCTGGCCGGGGCCGTCCCGGCGCACCTGCGCGACGGGCACTACAAGGGCGCGGCCAAGCTCGGCCACGCCCAGGGGTACGTCTACCCGCACGACGTCCCCGGGGGCATCGCCGCCCAGCAGTACGCCCCGGACGAGATCAAGGACAAGGAGTACTACCGCCCCACCCGGTACGGGGCCGAGGCACGGTACGCGGACGTGGTGGAGAAGGTACGGGAGAGGCTGAACGGGAAGGGGTGACAGAAGCAGGCGCCGGCGCACCCACGCGGTTACGCTCCGGAGCATGGCCCGAGGACTGCCGGTTCTGCTGCTCTGCCCCCTCCTGCTGACCGGCTGCCACCAGGCCGGGACCCCGCCCGAGCGGCCCTCGCCCGTGCCGCTCACCCGCCACGGCTTCCCGCCGGACGCCGACCGCGCCCGCCGCGAGCTGGCCGGGCTCACCGTCGCCCGGGGCAAGAAGGGGGAGACGTACCGGCGAGCCGAGTTCGGCGAGACCTGGTCCGACGACACCGACGCCCTGGGCGGGCGCAACGGCTGCGACACCCGCGACGACGTCCTCCACCGGGACCTGACCGTGATCGAGCAGGGCGACCCGGACGCCTGCGTCCCGCTGTCCGGCGTGCTCCACGACCCGTACACCGGCAGGGAACTGCCTTACTCCTACCGCCGCGCCTCACAGATCCAGACCGACCACGTCGTCCCGCTCGGCGCGGCCTGGCGGGCGGGAGCGTGGGCATGGACCCCCCAGAAGCGGCTGACGTACGCCAACGACCTCGACGTGCTGCTCGCCGTGGACAAGCGGGCGAACTACGAGAAGAGCAGCAAGACCCCCGACAAGTGGAAACCGCGGCGTGAGTACTGGTGCGCGTACGCGCGCCGCTGGACCGGCATCAAGACCGCGTACGCGCTGACGGTGACCCCGCCCGAGAAGGGCGCGCTGTACGAGATGCTCGGGACCTGCCCCTGACCGGCCCGGTCCGCACCATCGCGCGGGACCCCGTACAATCGACCGAAGCGCTGCGTCCCGTGTCCGGTCCCGTACCGGCATCACCAGAACGGGACATGCAGCCGGAACCCCCCTCGGGGAGTGTTCCAGGAGCGTCGCGCACCGTTGAAGGTGTCGCGGGCAGCCCATCATCCCGGGGAAACCCACGGATCGGTGGGCCACTCGCGTGCTGCACATAGTGCCCAGACCAGGGAGCGGCTGCCCGTCCAGCGATGGAGGGGTTTCCCAGGCTGCGGATGCGACCTCCCTTAACCCTGGTGAAGCCGTTTTCCACACAGATAGAGAGGTTGGTTCGTGCCGAACCAGTCCCGCCCCAAGGTCAAGAAGAGCCGCGCGCTCGGCATTGCGCTGACGCCGAAGGCCGTCAAGTACTTCGAGTCGCGCCCCTACCCGCCGGGCGAGCACGGCCGTGGCCGCAAGCAGAACTCGGACTACAAGGTCCGTCTGCTGGAGAAGCAGCGTCTGCGCGCCCAGTACGACATCAGCGAGCGCCAGATGGCGCGCGCCTACGACCGCGCCAAGAAGGCCGAAGGCAAGACGGGCGAGGCGCTGGTCGTCGAGCTTGAGCGTCGCCTCGACGCCCTGGTCCTGCGTTCGGGCATCGCCCGCACCATCTACCAGGCCCGCCAGATGGTCGTGCACGGTCACATCGAGGTCAACGGCGGCAAGGTCGACAAGCCGTCGTTCCGCGTCCGTCCCGACGACGTCGTGATGGTCCGCGAGCGCAGCCGCGAGAAGGTCCCGTTCCAGGTCGCCCGCGAGGGTGGCTACGACACGGACGGCGAGACCCCGCGCTACCTCCAGGTGAACCTGAAGGCCCTGGCCTTCCGCCTGGACCGCGACCCGAACCGCAAGGAAATCCCGGTCATCTGCGACGAGCAGCTGGTCGTCGAGTACTACGCCCGCTGATTCGGCGCAGCACTTACGCACTCGCGTGCACTGCCCGTCGTCTTCCCGCTCCCTCACCGGAGCGGGGAGCGGCGGGTTTGCGCGTTGTGGGGGCGCGGCGCAGGACGCGCCACGAGGCGCGGTGCGGCACCCGCGATATGCGGTACGGGCCGCCCGCCCCGGCGCGATAGGCTCGCGGAACGACTTTCCGTACGCACATTTCTCGCACTTTTCTCGACCCAACAGGGAGCGCATCGTGTCCGGTGGAGAGGTGGCCGGCATCCTGGTGGCCGTCTTCTGGGCGATCCTCGTGTCCTTCCTCGCCGTGGTGCTGGTGAGGCTGGCGCAGACGCTCAAGGCGACCACCCGCATGGTGGCCGAGGTGACGGACCAGGCGGTTCCGCTGCTGTCGGACGCCTCCGCGACCGTCCGCTCCGCGCAGACCCAGCTCGACCGGGTCGACGCCATCGCGTCCGACGTCCAGGAAGTCACCTCGAACGCCTCGGCGCTCTCCACCACCGTCGCCTCCACCTTCGGCGGCCCCCTGGTCAAGGTCGCCGCCTTCGGGTACGGCGTCCGCCGGGCGATCGGCCGCCGCAAGTCGCCGGAGCCACCGGCTCCGGAACGTACCGTGATCGTCGGCCGGACCCTGCCCGCCGCACGCCGTGGCCGGGGATTCCGCGGAAACAAGAACTGAGGCTGCGATGTTCCGCCGTACATTCTGGTTCACCGCAGGCGCCGCAGCCGGTGTGTGGGCCACCCAGAAGGTCAACCGCAAGATCAAGGCGCTGAGCCCCGAGAGCCTCGCCGCGCAGGCCGCCGACAAGGCGGTCGAAGCGGGCCACAAGCTCAAGGACTTCGCGCTCGACGTCCGGGCCGGAATGGTCCAGCGCGAGGCCGAACTGGGCGACGCGCTCGGCCTCGACGCGGCGCCAGGCGACGCACGGGAGCTTCCCCCGCAGCGGTACGCCGTTGCCCTCGACAACCCCAAGACCCCGTACCACAACGGGAATTCGTACAACCGGAATGAGGACCACTGATGGAGTCGGCAGAAATTCGTCGCCGCTGGCTGAGCTTCTTCGAGGAGCGCGGTCACACCGTTGTCCCTTCGGCGTCGCTCATCGCGGACGACCCGACTCTGCTCCTGGTCCCGGCGGGCATGGTGCCCTTCAAGCCGTACTTCCTGGGTGAGGTCAAGGCCCCCTGGCAGCGCGCCACCAGCGTCCAGAAGTGCGTCCGCACGCCGGACATCGAAGAGGTCGGCAAGACCACCCGGCACGGCACGTTCTTCCAGATGTGCGGCAACTTCTCCTTCGGGGACTACTTCAAGGAAGGGGCCATCCGCTTCGCCTGGGAGATCCTGACGAAGTCCGTCGACGACGGCGGTTACGGCCTCGACCCCGAGAAGCTCTGGATCACCGTCTACCTCGACGACGACGAGGCCGAGGAGATCTGGCGCGAGAAGATCGGCGTCCCCGCCGAGCGCATCCAGCGCCTGGGCAAGAAGGACAACTACTGGTCGATGGGCGTCCCCGGACCCTGCGGCCCGTGCTCGGAGATCAACTACGACCGCGGTCCCGAGTTCGGCGTCGAGGGCGGCCCGGCCGTCAACGACGAGCGCTACGTGGAGATCTGGAACCTGGTCTTCATGCAGTACGAGCGCGGCGCCGGCATCGGCAAGGAGGACTTCGAGATCCTCGGCGACCTCCCGTCGAAGAACATCGACACGGGCCTCGGCCTGGAGCGCCTCGCCATGATCCTCCAGGGCGTACAGAACATGTACGAGACCGACACCCTGCGCGTCGTCATGGACAAGGCCACCGAGCTGACCGGTGTCCGCTACGGCGCCGCCCAGAACAGCGACGTCTCGATGCGCGTGGTCGCCGACCACATGCGCACCTCCGTCATGCTCATCGGCGACGGCGTCACCCCCGGCAACGAGGGCCGAGGCTACGTGCTGCGCCGCATCATGCGCCGTGCCGTCCGCAACATGCGCCTCATGGGCGCCACCGGACCCGTCGTCCAGGAACTCGTGGACACGGTCATCGACACGATGGGCCAGCAGTACCCCGAGCTCATCACCGACCGCCAGCGCATCCTGGGCGTCGCCCTCGCCGAAGAGGCGGCCTTCCTCAAGGCCATCAAGGGCGGCACCAACATCCTGGACACCGCCGTCACCGAGACCAAGGCCGCCGGTGGCCAGGTCCTCTCCGGCGACAAGGCGTTCCTGCTCCACGACACCTGGGGCTTCCCGATCGACCTCACCCTCGAAATGGCCTCCGAGCAGGGCCTTTCGGTGGACGAGGAGGGCTTCCGCCGCCTCATGAAGGAGCAGCGGGACCGCGCCAAGGCCGACGCCCAGGCCAAGAAGCACGGCCACGCCGACATGTCCGGCTACCGTGAGATCGCGGACGCCTCCGGCGAGACCGACTTCATCGGCTACACCTCCACCGTCGGCGAGTCCCGCGTCGTCGGCATCCTCGTCGACGGCGTGCCCTCCCCGGTCGCCACCGAGGGCGACGACGTCGAGATCGTCCTGGACCGCACCCCGTTCTACGCCGAGGGCGGCGGCCAGATCGGCGACACCGGCCGCATCAAGCTGGACAGCGGCGCGATCGTCGAGATCCGCGACTGCCAGAAGCCCGTACCCGGCGTGTACGTCCACAAGGGCGTCGTCCAGGTCGGCGAGGTCACCGTCGGCGCCCAGGCCCAGGCGATCATCGACGTACACCGTCGCAACGCCATCGCCCGCGCCCACAGCGCCACGCACCTCACCCACCAGGCGCTGCGCGACGCTCTCGGCCCGACGGCCGCCCAGGCCGGTTCCGAGAACCAGCCCGGCCGCTTCCGCTTCGACTTCGGCTCCCCGGCCGCCGTGCCCGGCAACGTCCTGATCGACGTCGAGCAGCGGATCAACGAGGTCCTCTCGCACGAGATGGACGTCCACGCCGAGGTCATGTCGATCGACGAGGCCAAGAAGCAGGGCGCCATCGCCGAGTTCGGCGAGAAGTACGGCGAGCGCGTCCGCGTGGTCACCATCGGCGACTTCTCCAAGGAGCTGTGCGGCGGCACGCACGTCCACAACACCGCCCAGCTGGGCCTGGTGAAGCTGCTCGGCGAGTCGTCCATCGGCTCGGGCGTGCGACGTATCGAGGCCCTCGTCGGCGTCGACGCGTACAAGTTCCTGGCCCGTGAGCACACGGTCGTCGCCCAGCTCCAGGAGCTGGTGAAGGGCCGCGCCGAGGAGCTTCCGGAGAAGATCTCCTCCATGCTCGGCAAGCTGAAGGACGCCGAGAAGGAGATCGAGAAGTTCCGCGCGGAGAAGGTGCTCCAGGCCGCCGCCGGACTCGTCGCCGGTGCCAAGGACGTCAAGGGCGTCGCGCTGGTCACCGGCCAGGTGCCGGACGGCACGTCCGCCGACGACCTGCGCAAGCTGGTCCTCGACGTGCGCGGTCGCATCCAGGGCGACCGGGCCGTCGTCGTGGCCCTGTTCACCACGGCCAACGGCCGCCCGCTGACCGTCATCGCCACCAATGAGACGGCCCGTCAGCGCGGCCTCAAGGCCGGTGAGTTGGTCCGTACCGCTGCCAAGACCCTCGGTGGTGGCGGCGGCGGCAAGCCGGACGTCGCCCAAGGCGGCGGCACCAGCGTCGAGGCCATCGGTGACGCCATCGACGCCGTCGAGCGCATGGTCGGGGAAACGGCCTGATGCGACGCGGACGCCGTCTCGCGATCGACGTCGGGGACGCCCGGATCGGGGTCGCCTCGTGCGACCCCGACGGGGTCCTCGCCACGCCGGTGGAGACCGTGCCGGGACGTGACGTCCCGGCCGCCCACCGGCGGCTGCGCCAGCTCGTCGAGGAGTACGAACCCCTCGAAGTCGTGGTCGGTCTCCCTCGCTCCCTCAACGGGGGCGAGGGCCCGGCCGCGGCCAAGGTCCGCGCCTTCGCCCAGGAGCTCGCCCGGGGCATCGCCCCGATCGGCGTACGGCTCGTCGACGAGAGGATGACCACAGTGACGGCCGCCCAGGGGCTGCGCGCTTCGGGCGTGAAGTCCAAAAAGGGACGGTCCGTCATCGACCAGGCCGCCGCGATTGTCATTCTTCAGAACGCGCTTGAGTCCGAACGGGTGTCGGGAGAGCTCCCCGGCGAAGGCGTCGAAGTGGTTGTCTGATCGCGATACGGTAACGTTCCGCGCCGTGGCGGCGTTCGAACAGCTGCCGCACAGGATCTGAGGCGGGACGGATGCCGTGCCCCACGCGCGCCACACCCGCCGCCTCGCGGCTCTAGGGGACCGATGACTGAGTATGGCCGGGGTCAAGGCTCCGAACCGTGGTACCCGCAGGCCCCCGGTGAGCAACAGTACGGGGACCAGGGCGACCAGGGTTGGGGCGGGCAGCAGGCCGCACAGGGTCAGGCCCCCTATGACCAGACCTACGCCGGGCAGCAGCAGTACCCGCCGCAGCAGGGGCAGCCCCAGCAGCCGTACTACGACAGTGGTCAGTACCCGCAGGCGCAGCAGCAGAACGGCCAGTACGCCCAAGGGCACGACAGCGGCCAGTACCCGCAGGCCCAGCAGCAGAACGGCCAGTACGGCCAGGGCCACGACAACGGCGGCCAGTACCCCCAGGCGTACGACAGCGGTCAGTACGCGCAGGCCCAGCAGCAGAACGGCCAGTACCAGCAGCAGGGGTACGGCCAGCAGCAGGCCGACTGGGACACCGGCCAGGGCCAGGCCATTCCGTACGGGATGAACGCGGCCGACCCCTACAGCGGCCAGCAGCCCGGCTACGGCGGCGAGCAGCAGGACCACTACGGCACCGCCGACGCCTACCCGCCGCCGCAGCCCCCCTCCCAGCGCCGGGCCGCTCCCGAGCCGGAGACCGAGTGGGACGCGGACGCACCGGTCAAGGAGGAGCACCCCTTCTTCACCGGCACCGACGACAACCGGGCCGGTTCCGGCGGCCGCGACGACGAGGACGAGTACGACGAGCCCGCCTCGCGCCGGGGCAAAGGCGGCAAGAGCGGCGGCAAAGGCAAGAAGAAGAGCCGCAACGGTGTCGCCTGCCTGGTGGTTTCGGCGGTCCTGCTGGGGGGACTCGGCGGGATCGCCTACTTCGGCTACGACTTCTGGAAGGCCCGCTTCGGCCCGGCCGAGGACTTCTCCGGCGAGGGCTCGGGCCAGGTCGCGGTCGAGATCAAGGACCAGGCGGGTCTCAACGAGATCGGCAACGCGCTGAAGAAGGCCGGTGTCGTCAAGAGCGTCGACGCCTTCACGGCCGCGGCGGAGAAGAACCCCAAGGGCCGTACCCTCCAGCCCGGTGCCTACGTCCTGCGCTCGGGCATGTCCGCGGCCAGCGCCGTCGAGCTGATGCTCGATCCCAAGAGCCGCAGCAACCTCATGGTGAAACCCGGCCAGCGCAACGCCGCGGTTTACGCGGACATCGACAAGCGCCTCGACCTCGCCAAGGGCACCACCACGAAGGTCGCCAAGGAGAAGGCGAACGAGCTGGGCCTGCCCGCCTGGGTGCCCAAGGACCCGGAGATCATGGACCGGCTGGAGGGCTTCCTCTACCCCGGTACGTATCCGATGTCCAAGGGCACCAAGCCCGAGGACGTGCTCAAGAAGATGGTCTCGCGGGCGACCTCGCACTACGAGGCGCAGAACATCACGGGCGAGGCGTCGAAGCTGAAGCTCAAGCCCTTCGAACTGCTCATCGTGGCGAGCCTCGTCGAGGCCGAGGGCAAGACGCACGACGACTACCGCAAGATCTCCGAGGTCATCTACAACCGCCTCAAGTACAACCCGCAGACCGTGGGGAAGCTCCAGTTCGACTCGACGTACAACTACGCCAAGGGTCAGAGCAACATCAACATTGGCGAAGACGCGATCACGAAGGACAAGCACCCCTACAACACCTACTCGCACACCGGTATGCCGCCCGGCCCCATCAACAACCCCAGCGACGACGCCCTCAGCGCTGCGGTGAACCCGACGAGCGACGGTTGGCTCTACTTCGTGGCCACCGACGGCAAGAGCAAGACCGAGTTCGCCAAGACGCACGACGAGTTCCTCAAGCTGAAGGAAAAGTTCAATGAGAGCCAGAAGGGCCGCTGAGGCGCGGCGGGCCGCCGTCCTCGGCAAGCCCATCGCCCACTCGCTCTCGCCCGTCCTGCACCGCGCCGCCTACGCGGAGCTGGGGCTCGACGGCTGGACGTACGACCGCTTCGAGGTCGATGAGGCTCAACTTCCTTCATTCGTAAGGGAGTTGGACGGAGGGTGGGCGGGGCTCTCGCTGACCATGCCGCTCAAGCGCGCGATCATGCCGCTACTCGACGAGGTCAGCGCGACGGCGGCCTCCGTGCAGGCGGTCAACACCGTCGTCCTCACCGAGGACGGGCGGAAGCTGGGCGACAACACCGACATCCCCGGCATGGTCTCCGCCCTGCGCGAGCGCGGCGTGGACAAGGTCGGGTCGGCGGCGGTCCTCGGGGCCGGCGCCACCGCCTCCTCCGCGCTCGCCGCGCTCGGCCGGATCTGCACAGGACCGGTCACCGCGTACGTACGCAGCGCAGCGCGCGCGGCCGAGATGCGGACCTGGGGCGAGCGGCTGGAAGTCGACGTACGCACGGCCGACTGGAGCGACGCCCGGGATGCCTTCGCGGCACCCCTGGTGATCGCGACGACACCGGCCGGGACGACGGACGCACTGGCCGCGGACGTGCCGGACGCCGCCGGGACCCTTTTCGACGTGCTGTACGAGCCGTGGCCCACGCCCCTCGCGACGGCCTGGTCCGCGCGCGGGGGAGCGGTGGTCGGCGGGCTCGATCTCCTCGTCCACCAGGCGGTGTTGCAGGTCGAGCAGATGACGGGCGTGCCCGTCGCACCGCTCGCCGCGATGCGGGCGGCGGGCGAGCGGGCGCTGTCCGAAAGGTGACCGTCGGGTCCGAGTGCTGGACCGGGGGCGGGGGCGCACGCCGGGACGTGGGAGGATCGGGGGCGGCGGGTCCGGGCCGCGCATCCGGGCTGCGTCGTAGCAGTTCCGGGCGCGAGCATGAGGAGCATCGTTGAGCAGGTTGCGCTGGCTGACCGCGGGAGAATCCCACGGACCCGCACTCGTCGCGACGCTGGAGGGCCTCCCCTCCGGTGTGCCGATCACCACGGAGATGGTGGCGGACGCGCTGGCCAGGCGGCGGCTCGGCTATGGGCGCGGCGCCCGGATGAAGTTCGAGAAGGACGAGGTGACCTTCCTCGGCGGCGTGCGGCACGGCCTCACCATGGGCGGGCCCGTCGCGATCATGGTGGGCAACACCGAGTGGCCCAAGTGGGAACAGGTCATGTCGGCCGACCCCGTGGACCCGGAGGAACTGGCCAAGCTGGCGCGCAACGCGCCGCTGACCCGTCCCCGCCCCGGCCACGCCGACCTCGCAGGCATGCAGAAGTACGCCCTGGACGAGGCCCGTCCGGTCCTGGAGCGCGCGAGCGCCCGGGAGACCGCGGCGCGGGTGGCGCTGGGCACGGTGGCCCGTTCGTACCTCAAGCAGACCACCGGCATCGAGATCGTTTCGCACGTGGTGGAGCTGGCGGCGGCGAAGGCTCCGTACGGTGTGCTGCCCGTCCCCTCGGACGAGGCGAAGCTCGACGAGGACCCGGTGCGCTGCCTGGACGCGGACGCGTCGAAGGCGATGGTCGCGGAGATCGACCAGGCTCACAAGGACGGCGACACCCTCGGCGGGGTGGTCGAGGTGCTGGGGTACAACGTGCCGGTCGGGCTGGGTTCGTTCACGCACTGGGACCGGCGGCTCGACTCGCGGCTCGCGGGTGCGCTCATGGGTATCCAGGCGATTAAGGGCGTCGAGGTCGGCGACGGCTTCGATCTGGCGCGGGTGCCGGGCTCGAAGGCGCACGACGAGATCGTGCCGACGGCGGACGGCGTGAAGCGCACCACCGGCCGGGCCGGTGGCACCGAGGGCGGCATGTCCACCGGTGAGCTGCTGCGCGTACGGGCCGCGATGAAGCCGATCGCGACGGTGCCGCGCGCGCTGGCGACGATCGACGTGGCGACCGGCGAGGTCGCCGCGGCGCACCACCAGCGGTCCGACGTGTGCGCGGTTCCGGCGGCGGGCATCGTGGCCGAGGCCATGGTGGCGCTGGTGCTGGCGGACGCGGTCGCCGAGAAGTTCGGCGGGGACAGCGTGGGCGAGACGCGGCGCAACGTGCAGTCGTACCTCGACAACCTCCAGATCCGGTGACCGGGCCCAAGGTCGTTCTGGTGGGGCCGATGGGGGTCGGGAAGACCACCGTCGGCGCGCTGGTCGCGGAGCGGCTCGGCGTCCCGCACCGGGATACGGATGCGGACATCGTGGCTGCTCAGGGCCGTGAGGTCGCGGACATCTTCGTCGACGAGGGCGAGCCGTACTTCCGGGACCTTGAGCGGGAGGCCGTGCGCGTCGCCGTCGCCGAGCACACGGGTGTGCTCGCGCTCGGCGGCGGGGCGATCCTCGACGAGTCGACCCGGGAGCTGCTGTCCGCGCACCCCGTCGTCTATTTGTCGATGGACGTCGACGAGGCGGTCAAGCGCACCGGTCTCAACCAGGCCCGTCCGCTGCTCGCCGTCAATCCGCGCAAGCAGTGGCGCGAGCTGATGGAGGCCCGCCGCACCCTGTACACCGAAGTCGCCCGGGTGGTCGTCGCCACCGACGGACGCACCCCCGAAGAGGTCGCGCAGGCGGTCCTCGACGCACTGGAGTTGAAGGACGCATGACGGAGCAGGCAACGGCAACGACGCGGATCACCGTCGGTGGCACGGACGGCACCCAGGCGTACGAGGTGCTGGTGGGGCGGCAGTTGCTGGGCGAGCTTCCCGGGCTGATCGGGAAGAAGGCCAAGCGGGTCGCCGTGCTCCACCCGGAGGCGCTCGCCGAGACCGGTGAGGCGCTGCGCGAGGACCTGGCGGCCCAGGGCTACGAGGTCATCGCGATCCAGCTGCCGAACGCCGAGGAGGCCAAGACCGTCGAGGTCGCCGCGTACTGCTGGAAGGCGCTCGGGCAGACCAACTTCACCCGTACCGACGTGATCGTCGGCGTCGGGGGAGGGGCCACGACCGATGTCGCGGGCTTCGTCGCGGCGACCTGGCTGCGGGGCGTGCGGTGGATCGCCGTGCCGACGACCGTGCTCGGCATGGTGGACGCGGCGGTCGGCGGCAAGACCGGCATCAACACCGCCGAGGGCAAGAACCTCGTCGGCGCCTTCCACCCGCCCGCCGGGGTGCTGTGCGACCTCGCGGCGCTGGACTCGCTGCCGGTCAACGACTACGTGTCGGGGCTCGCGGAGATCATCAAGGCGGGGTTCATCGTCGACCCGGTGATCCTGGACCTGATCGAGGAGGACCCGGAGGCGGCGCGGACGCCCGCCGGGCCGCACACGGCCGAGTTGATCGAGCGTTCCATCCGGGTCAAGGCGGAGGTGGTGTCCGGGGACCTCAAGGAGGCCGGACGCCGCGAGATCCTCAACTACGGGCACACCCTCGGCCACGCGATCGAGAAGAACGAACGGTACAACTGGCGGCACGGCGCGGCCGTGTCCGTGGGCATGGTCTTCGCGGCCGAACTCGGCCGGATCGCGGGCCGGTTGGACGACGCGACCGCGGACCGGCACCGGAGCATCCTGGAGGCGGTCGGGCTGCCGCTGACCTACCGGGGCGACCAGTGGCCCAAGCTCGTCGAGAACATGAAGGTCGACAAGAAGTCGCGCGGCGACCTGCTGCGCTTCATCGTGCTGGACGGGCTCGCCAAGCCGGTCGTGCTGGAGGGCCCCGACCCGGCGATGCTGCTGGCGGCGCACGCGGAGATCGCCAAGTGAGCCGCCGGGTGTTCGTGCTCAACGGGCCGAACCTCGGGCGGCTCGGGTCGCGGGAGCCGGACGTGTACGGCGCGACCTCGTACGCGGGTCTGGTCGAGGCGTGCCGGGGGCTCGGGAAGGAGCTCGGCTTCGACGTCGAGGTCCGGGAGACCAACGACGAGGGCGAGCTGATCCGCTGGCTGCACGAGGCGGCGGACGGCTCGATTCCGGTCGTGCTCAACCCGGGGGCCTTCACCCACTACTCGTACGGGATGCGGGACGCGGCGGCCCAGCGGACGGCTCCGTTGATCGAGGTGCACATCTCGAATCCGTACACCCGTGAGGAGTTCCGGCACACCTCGGTGGTCGCCGCCGTGGCGAGCGGCACGATCGCTGGCTTCGGGATCGGGTCGTACCGGCTGGCGCTGCGGGCGCTGGCGGAGGAGCTCGGGGGCCCCGGGGCCTGAGAGCTCCGTCTCATGGAGCAACGGGGCGGCCCGGCGTGCCGTCTGACAGTACGGGCATTTACCATCGCCCCTGGCCGTTCACCTGGTGAAGGGCCGGGGGCGGTACCGTTCGAGGGTTCGACCCGGTCCTTTCGGGTCAGCATCAACACGGGTTCGATTCTTCGCGGTTTCGATGCGCCGAGTACCGAGTAAGCCCGGCAACAGTCGCCTGTACGAGACGGAGTGGCACCGGATGCAGCACGTAGTGGGGGCTCCACTGCCACCGCCGCACGGTTCTGGACAGGTGTGGGCGAGCGCCGCCCCGCACCCGCACGGAGCGCCGCACCCGCCCGTCGGGCCGCCCCCCGCCCCTCAGGGGCCGCCGCCGCACACCCCGGCGCCGCAGCCGCACATTCCGACGCCGCAGCCGCATTCCGGGCCGCAGCACGCGCCCGTGCCGTCGGGGGCGCGGGACACCACGGGGCACATCCAGCTGCCGCCGGGCGGACCGGTGCCGTTGCCGCAGCCGCCGGGGGCCGCCGCTCCCGCGCACGCCGGGACGGGGAACACCACGCTGGCCGTGCTGCTGATAGGACCGGCCGGGGCGGGCAAGACGACGGTCGCCAAGTACTGGGCGCAGAGCCGGCGGGTGCCGACGGCGCACATCAGCCTGGACGACGTGCGCGAGTGGGTCTGCTCGGGGTTCGCCGACCCGCAGTCCGGGTGGAACGACCATTCCGAGGCGCAGTACCGGCTGGCCCGGCGGACGTGTGGGTTCGCGGCGCGGAACTTCCTGGCGAACAACATCTCCTGCATCGTGGACGACGCGGTCTTTCCGGACTGGCCGGTGGTGGGGCTCGGGGGGTGGAAGCGGCACGTGGGACCGGGGCTGCTGCCTGTGGTGCTGCTGCCCGGGCTGGAGGTCGTGCTGGAGCGGAACGCGAAGCGGAGTGGGAATCGGCGGTTGAGCGACGAGGAAGTCGCTCGGATCCACGGGCGGATGGCGGGGTGGTACGGGTCGGGGCTGCCCATCATCGACAACTCGCAGTTCGATGTGGCGACGACGGCGAGGCTGCTGGACGAGACGCTCGCCCGGGCGATGGCGAGTCCGCCGACCTGGTAGGCCCGGCTCTGCTTCCGTGG
The DNA here is from genome assembly GCF_026342435.1 of Streptomyces sp. NBC_00237. NCBI lineage: Bacteria > Bacillati > Actinomycetota > Actinomycetes > Kitasatosporales > Streptomycetaceae > Streptomyces > Streptomyces sp. NBC_00237. Next base: position 3,094,766 of record NZ_JAPEMT010000001.1, read on the forward strand.
GCTCCGCCCCTCTGGGGGCAGGTCCGCAGCCCCGGTCGGACGCGCACAAACGGCGGGGCACGGGAGCCGTACCTACGTTGGGGAGCATGTCCGATGCCCATGCAATTCGTCGTGGGCGGCTGCGCGACCGTGCGGCCGCCGCGGGGAGCGAGGCGGTTCTCGTCTCACTGCCCGCCAACGTCCGCTACCTCGCGGGCAGTGCCCCGCCCGGCGCCGTACTCCTGATCGGGCCCGATGGGCCGCAGAGCGACGTGCTGCTGTGTCCGAGGACGCCCGAGGGGACTCCCGTCGAGGGGCGGCCCGACGAAGCGCTCCGGGTGAGTGTGCTGCCCGTGCCCGGTGCGGACGCGGCAGTGGCGGCCGCGGGGTTCGCGGCGGCGGCAGGGACGGGGACGCTGGCGGTCGAGGAGCATCATCTGACCGTCGCGCGGTACCGGGCGCTGGAGTCGGTCGCGCCCCGGGTGCGGCTGGCCGAGCTCGGGTCCGCCGTCGAGCAGCAGCGCATCGTGAAGGACCAGGAGGAGATCGCGTGTCTGCGGACGGCGGCGGAGATCACTGATCAGGCCCTGGGGGAGCTGCTGGAGTCGATCCTCGTGGGCCGGACCGAGCGGCATCTGGCACTGGAGCTGGAGCGGCGGCTCGTCGATCACGGGGCGGATTCGCCCGCGTTCGCCACGTCCGTGGGCACGGGGCCGAATTCGGGGCGGGGCGGGCACCGGCCGACCGATCGGCGTGTGGAGGAGGGGGATTTCCTGTCGGTGTGCCTCGGCGCGAATTTCCGTGGCTACCGGTGCGAGATCGGGCGGACGTTCGTGATCGGGACGGCTCCTGCGGAGTGGCAGATCGAGCTGTACGACCTGGTGTTCGCCGCGCAGCGGGCGGGCAGGGAGGCCCTCGCGCCCGGTGTCGAGTACCGCGAAGTGGACCGAGCGGCACGGCAGTCACTGGAGGCGGCAGGGTACGGGGAAGCGCTTCCGGCGGCCACCGGACACGGCGTGGGGCTCGAAATCGTGGAGGACCCGCAGTTGGCACCGTCGGCCATGGGTAAACTGGACGCTTGTGTGCCGGTCACCGTCGAACCGGGGGTTCACCTCCCTGGCCGGGGCGGAGTCCGGATTGACGACACTCTCGTCGTGCGCCCCGAGGCGGACGGCGGACCCGAGCTACTCACCATTACGACCAAGGAACTGCTCGCGCTCTAGCGTCTCAGCTGGCCGCGCGCGTTCTGTCGGTCGTTCCACCAGTCCAGGAGATTCCGCAACCGTGGCTTCCACGAACGACCTCAAGAACGGCATGGTGCTCAAGCTCGACGGAGGCCAGCTCTGGTCCGTCGTCGAGTTCCAGCACGTCAAGCCCGGCAAGGGCCCGGCCTTCGTGCGCACCAAGCTGAAGAGCGTGATGTCCGGCAAGGTCGTCGACAAGACGTTCAACGCCGGCACCAAGGTCGACACGGCCACCATCGACCGTCGCGACATGCAGTTCTCGTACATGGACGGCGACTACTTCGTCTTCATGGACATGAACACGTACGACCAGCTCATGGTCGACCGCAAGTCCGTCGGCGACACCGCCAACTTCCTGATCGAGGGCTTCACCGCCTCCGTCGCGCAGCACGACGGCGAGGTGCTCTACGTCGAGCTCCCGGCCGCCGTCGAGCTGACCATCCAGCACACCGACCCCGGCGTGCAGGGCGACCGCTCCACCGGTGGCACCAAGCCCGCCACCCTGGAGACCGGCTACGAGATCGGCGTCCCGCTGTTCATCTCGACCGGTGAGAAGATCAAGGTCGACACCCGCACGGGCGACTACCTCGGCCGGGTGAACAGCTAACCGTGGCCGCTCGCAACAACGCCCGCAAGCGCGCGTTCCAGATCCTCTTCGAGGCCGATCAGCGCGGTACGTCCGTGCAGAATGTCCTCGCGGACTGGGTCCGGCACTCGCGGAGCGACGAGCGACAGCCGCCGGTGACCGAATACACGATGGAACTCGTCGAGGGGTACGCCCAGTACGCACCCCGCATCGACGAGCTCATCGAGACCTATGCCGAGGGCTGGGACCTCGACCGGATGCCGGTCGTGGACCGCAACATCGTCCGGCTCGCTACGTACGAGCTGGTGTGGGTGGACGGGACCCCGGACGCCGTGGTGATCGACGAGGCGGTTCAGCTCGCCAAGGAGTTCTCCACCGACGAGTCCCCGTCATTCGTGAACGGCCTCCTCGGCCGCTTCAAGGATTTGAAGCCGAAGCTGCGCCGCGAGGAGAGCTGACGCTCTCGGCGCGGGGTTTTCGCCGCTGACGAAGGGCCTGCCGTACGGATCATCCGTACGGCAGGCCCTTCGCCGCGTCCGGAGTCCCTTGGCCCTGGGCCACCGCCTCACGAGGTACGGGCCCTGGGGGGGCCCAGGGGGCTGAGGCGTGTCACACAGGTACGCGAAAACCGCCGGGGGCGGCAGGAACCAGATGGCTCCCACCGCCCCCGGCGGTACGTTTCTTCTCTTGCGGCATCAGGGCCGACGAGTCGAGGTTCAGACCTCTTCGTGGCCGACGGCGCGACGCGCGTCCGCGTCCAGGACGCCCCAGCTGATGAGCTGTTCGGTCAGGACCGAGGGCGACTGGTCGTAGATCACGGCCAGGGTGCGCAGGTCGTCCTGACGGATCGACAGCACCTTGCCGTTGTAGTCGCCGCGCTGCGACTGGATCGTGGCCGCGTACCGCTGGAGCGGACCGGCCTTCTCCGCCGGAACGTGCGCGAGACGCTCCAGGTCGAGACGGAGCTTCGGCGGCGGCTCGGCGGCACCGCCGGGGGTCGTGCCGGGCAGGAGCTCCTGGACGGGGACCCCGTAGAAGTCCGCCAGCTCGGCGAGGCGCTGCACGGTCACGGCACGGTCGCCGCGCTCGTACGAACCCACCACGACCGCCTTCCAACGGCCCTGGGACTTCTCCTCGACACCGTGGAGGGAAAGGCCCTGCTGGGTGCGGATCGCCCGGAGCTTGGCCCCGAGCTGCTTGGCGTATTCGCTGGACATAAAGCTCCCCGGACGCTGGAACATTGCGGCTCCGCCGCGTGGCTGGTAACTCACTGTGAGGTTACGCAGCGTTACTTGGATGCGTCAAGCCGAACGGGTGGGAGCCCCGGGAGAGAAGGGATCCGAGGGGTTCGCCACCCCGGGGGAGAAGCGGGTTCGAGAGCCCTGGTACCGTGGAACGCGTACATCCGACGTCCTTTAAGAACCGTCCCGTGAGGCGGAGAAGGAGGTCCGTTTCATATGGACACCAGCAATAGCGGCGACATCAGCAATAACAAGAGCAATTCCGGAATTTCCGGCGAAGGCGATGCGGCCAGGCCCGTTCTCGAAGGCCCCGACATCGCCCGGGTGTTGACCCGTATCGCCCATGAAATCGTCGAACGCGCCAAGGGCGCCGACGACGTGGTTCTCCTCGGCATTCCGACCCGCGGTGTCTTCCTCGCCCGCAGGCTCGCCGCCAAGCTCGAAGAGATCACCGGCCGCCCGATGCCGGTCGGCTCCCTCGACATCACCATGTACCGCGACGACCTGCGGATGCGCCCCGCGCGCGCCCTCGCTCGCACGGAAATCCCCGGCGACGGCCTCGACGGCCGCCTGGTGGTCCTCGTCGACGACGTCCTCTTCTCCGGCCGCACCATCCGCGCCGCCCTCGACGCACTGGGCGACCTCGGCCGTCCGCGCGCGGTCCAGCTCGCGGTCCTCGTCGACCGAGGCCACCGCGAACTGCCGATCCGCGCCGACTACGTCGGCAAGAACCTCCCCACGTCCCTGCGGGAGACGGTCAAGGTCCTGCTCGCGGAGGAGGACGGTCGCGACACCGTGCTGCTCGGCGTCAAGCAGACCGCCCCGGCCGACAGCAAGTAGCCCCTGCCTCCTGTGCGGCCCGCGATCCGGGCCGCAGGGACGCTGCCGCCTGCCGTCATGCCTTCCCACCTCCTCCGTACACCTGGAGAGAACCCCCGATGATGCGCCACCTCATCTCGGCCGCCGACCTCACCCGCGACGACGCCGTCCTGATCCTCGACACCGCCGAGGAGATGGCCCGGGTCGCCGACCGGCCGATCAAGAAGCTGCCCACGCTGCGCGGGCGGACCGTCGTCAACCTCTTCTTCGAGGACTCGACGCGGACCCGGATCTCCTTCGAGGCCGCCGAGAAGCGGCTGTCGGCCGACGTCATCAACTTCACCGCGAAGGGGTCGTCCGTCAGCAAGGGCGAGTCGCTGAAGGACACCGCGCAGACGCTGGAGGCGATGGGCGTCGACGCCGTCGTCATCCGGCACGGCGCGAGCGGGGCCCCCTACCGGCTCGCCACCTCCGACTGGATCGACGCGACCGTCATCAACGCCGGTGACGGGACGCACCAGCACCCCACCCAGGCCCTGCTCGACGCCTTCACCATGCGGCGGCGGCTGGTCGGCCGGGACGCGGGCCTCGGCCAGGACCTCGAAGGCAAGCGCATCACGCTGGTCGGAGACGTCCTGCACAGCCGGGTCGCACGGTCGAACGTCGACCTGCTGCACACCCTCGGCGCCGAGGTCACCCTCGTCGCCCCGCCCACGCTGCTGCCGATCGGCGTCGAGAACTGGCCCGCCGAGGTCTCGTACGACATCGACAGCGTCCTCGCCAAGTCCGACGCGGTGATGATGCTCCGCGTCCAGCGCGAGCGCATGAACGCGGCCTTCTTCCCGACCGAGCGCGAGTACTCGCGCAGGTACGGGCTGGACGGCGAGCGGATGGCGAAGATGCCCGAGCACGCCATCGTCATGCACCCCGGCCCGATGGTCCGCGGCATGGAGATCACCGCCGAGGTCGCCGACTCCGACCGCTGCACGGTCGTCGAGCAGGTCGCCAACGGCGTCTCCGTGCGGATGGCCGTCCTTTATCTGCTTCTCGGCGGCAACGAGTCCGCCGCCGCCCAGTAATTCCGCTCGTACCGAGGAGAGCCAGAAAACATGAGCAAGACCCTGATCCGTGGTGCGAAGGTGCTGGGCGGCGAGGCCCAGGACGTCCTGATCGACGGCGAGACGATCGTCCAGGTCGGCACCGGAATCGACGCGGGCGACGCGACCGTCGTCGAGGCCGAGGGCAAGATCCTGCTGCCGGGCCTCGTCGACCTCCACACCCACCTGCGCGAGCCGGGCCGCGAGGACTCCGAGACCGTCCTGACGGGCACGCGGGCCGCCGCCTCCGGTGGTTTCACCGCCGTCTTCGCGATGGCCAACACCTTCCCGGTCGCCGACACCGCCGGTGTCGTCGAGCAGGTCTACCGGCTCGGCAAGGAGTCCGGCTACTGCGACGTGCAGCCCATCGGCGCCGTCACCGTCGGCCTGGAGGGCAAGAAGCTCGCCGAGCTGGGCGCGATGCACGACTCGGCCGCCGGGGTGAAGGTCTTCTCCGACGACGGCAAGTGCGTCGACGACGCGGTCATCATGCGCCGCGCCCTGGAGTACGTGAAGGCGTTCGGCGGCGTCGTCGCCCAGCACGCCCAGGAGCCCCGCCTCACCGAGGGCGCCCAGATGAACGAGGGCGTCGTCTCGGCCGAGCTGGGTCTCGGCGGCTGGCCCGCCGTCGCCGAGGAGTCGATCATCGCCCGCGACGTGCTGCTCGCCGAGCACGTCGGCTCCCGCGTGCACATCTGCCACCTGTCCACCGCCGGTTCGGTGGAGATCGTACGGTGGGCCAAGTCGCGCGGCATCGACGTCACGGCGGAGGTCACGCCGCACCACCTGCTGCTCACCGACGAGCTGGTCCGCTCGTACAACCCGGTCTACAAGGTGAACCCGCCGCTGCGCACCGAGAAGGACGTCCTGGCGCTCCGCGAGGCGCTGGCCGACGGCACGATCGACATCGTCGCCACCGACCACGCCCCGCACCCGCACGAGGACAAGGACTGCGAGTGGGCCGCCGCCGCCATGGGCATGGTGGGCCTGGAGACCGCACTGTCCGTCGTCCAGCAGACGATGGTCGAGACGGGCCTGCTGGACTGGGCGGGCGTCGCCGAGCGCATGTCCGCCAAGCCCGCCGCCATCGGCCGCCTGGAGGGCCACGGCCGCCCGATCGCCGCCGGGGAGCCCGCGAACCTCACCCTCGTCGACGCCGCTTACCGTGGACAGGTGGACCCCGCGGGCTTCGCCTCCCGCAGCCGCAACACCCCCTACGAGGGCCGTGAGCTGCCGGGACGCGTCACCCACACCTTCCTGCGGGGCCGGGCAACGGTCGTGGACGGGAAACTCGCGTGACATCACTCCTCATCACCCTGGCAGCGGAGGCCGAGCAGAAGTCGGCCGAGGTGACGAACTGGTCCGGACGCATCGGCTGGCTCGTCGGACTCGCCCTCTTCGTCGTCCTCGTCTACTGGCTGATGCGCCAGGGCTGGAAGTGGCGCGCCACCCTCCAGTCAGACCTGCCCGAGCTCCCCGAATCGCCGTTGGAGCCCGGTGCGGCGAAGCTGAGGATGGACGGCCGGTACCACGGCTCCACGACCGCCGGGCAGTGGCTCGACCGGATCGTGGCCCGGGGCCTCGGCACCCGCAGCAGGGTCGAGCTCACCCTGACCGACCAGGGGCTCGACGTCGTGCGACCCGGTGCGGACGACTTCTTCGTCCCGCGCGCCCAGCTCGTCGAGGCCCGCCTCGACAAGGGCATCGCGGGCAAGGTCCTCGCGGAGGGCGGCCTCCTGGTCGTCACCTGGGAGCACGGCGGCAAGCGGATCGACTCCGGCTTCCGCTCCGACAGAGCTGCGGAGCACGCGGCCTGGGTCGAGGCCATCAACTCCATGAGCAACGACACCAAGATCAGTACTACGGAAGGCACCGCACGATGACGATCTCCACCCGGGGAGCCGGACAGGCTCCCGCCGTACTCGTCCTGGAGGACGGCCGCAGCTTCCGCGGCCGTGCCTACGGGGCCGTGGGGGAGACCTTCGGCGAGGCGGTGTTCAACACCGGCATGACCGGCTACCAGGAGACCCTCACCGACCCCTCGTACCACCGTCAGGTCGTCGTGATGACCGCCCCGCACGTGGGCAACACCGGCGTCAACGACGAGGACGACGAGTCGGCGAAGTTCTGGGTCGCGGGTTACGTCGTACGCGACCCCGCCCGCATCCCGTCCAACTGGCGCGCGCAGCGCTCCCTGGACGACGAGCTGGTCAAGCAGGGCGTCGTCGGGATCTCCGGCATCGACACCCGCGCCCTCACCCGCCACCTGCGCGAGCGCGGCGCGATGCGCGTCGGCATCTTCTCCGGCGAGGCCCTGGCCGACGAGGCCACCCTGCTGGAGCGGGTCAAGCAGGCCCCCCAGATGAAGGGCGCCGACCTCTCCGCCGAGGTCGCCACCAAGGAGACGTACGTCGTCCCGGCGGTCGGCGAGAAGAAGTTCACCGTCGCCGCCATCGACCTCGGCATCAAGGGCATGACCCCGCGCCTGATGGCCGAGCGCGGCATCGAGGTCCACGTGATGCCCGCCACGGCCACCGCCGACGACCTGTACGCCGTGAACCCCGACGGCGTCTTCCTGTCCAACGGCCCCGGCGACCCGGCCACCGTCGACCTGACCGTCATCAAGGAGGTCCTCGCCAAGAAGACCCCCCTGTTCGGCATCTGCTTCGGCAACCAGATCCTCGGCCGCGCGCTCGGTTTCGGCACGTACAAGCTGAAGTACGGCCACCGGGGCATCAACCAGCCGGTGCAGGACCGCACCACCGGCAAGGTCGAGGTCACCGCGCACAACCACGGCTTCGCCGTCGACGCGCCCCTCGACAAGGTCTCCGACACCCCCTACGGCCGGGCCGAGGTCTCCCACGTCTGTCTCAACGACGACGTGGTCGAGGGCCTGCACCTGCTCGACCAGCCCGCGTTCAGCGTCCAGTACCACCCCGAGGCAGCAGCCGGACCGCACGACGCGGCCTACCTGTTCGACCGCTTCGTGAACCTCATGGAGGGCCAGCGTGCCTAAGCGCACCGATATCCAGTCCGTCCTGGTCATCGGCTCCGGCCCGATCGTCATCGGCCAGGCCGCGGAGTTCGACTACTCCGGCACCCAGGCATGCCGCATCCTCAAGGCCGAGGGCCTGCGGGTCATCCTGGTCAACTCGAACCCCGCGACGATCATGACCGACCCGGAGATCGCCGACGCCACGTACGTCGAGCCGATCACCCCGGAGTACGTCGAGAAGATCATCGCCAAGGAGCGCCCCGACGCCCTCCTGCCGACCCTCGGCGGCCAGACCGCGCTGAACACCGCGATCTCCATGCACGAGCAGGGCGTGCTGGAGAAGTACGGCGTGGAGCTGATCGGCGCCAACGTCGAGGCCATCAACAAGGGCGAGGACCGCGACCTCTTCAAGGGCGTCGTCGAGGCCGTCAAGGCGAAGATCGGGTACGGCGAGTCCGCCCGCTCGGTCATCTGCCACACGATGGACGACGTCATCAAGGGCGTCGACACCCTCGGCGGCTACCCCGTCGTCGTCCGCCCCTCCTTCACCATGGGCGGCGCCGGTTCCGGCTTCGCGCACGACGAGGAGGAGCTGCGCCGCATCGCAGGACAGGGCCTCACGCTCTCCCCGACCACCGAGGTGCTCCTGGAGGAGTCCATCCTCGGCTGGAAGGAGTACGAGCTGGAGCTGATGCGCGACAAGGCCGACAACGTCGTGGTCGTCTGCTCCATCGAGAACTTCGACCCGATGGGCGTCCACACCGGCGACTCCATCACCGTCGCCCCGGCGATGACGCTGACCGACCGCGAGTACCAGCGCCTCCGCGACATCGGCATCGCGATCATCCGCGAGGTCGGCGTCGACACCGGCGGCTGCAACATCCAGTTCGCGATCGACCCGACCGACGGCCGGATCATCGTCATCGAGATGAACCCGCGCGTCTCCCGCTCCTCCGCGCTCGCGTCGAAGGCGACCGGCTTCCCGATCGCCAAGATCGCCGCCCGTCTCGCCGTCGGCTACACGCTGGACGAGATCCCCAACGACATCACCGAGAAGACCCCGGCCTCCTTCGAGCCGACCCTCGACTACGTCGTCGTCAAGGTCCCGCGCTTCGCCTTCGAGAAGTTCCCGGCCGCCGACGCCACCCTCACCACCACCATGAAGTCGGTGGGCGAGGCCATGGCCATCGGCCGCAACTTCACCGAGGCGCTCAACAAGGCGCTGCGCTCGCTGGAGAAGAAGGGCTCGCAGTTCACCTTCGTCGGCGAGCCCGGCGACAAGGCCGAACTCCTGGAGATCGCCAAGGTCCCCACCGACGGCCGCATCAACACCGTCATGCAGGCCATCCGCGCCGGTGCAACCCAGGAAGAGGTCTTCGACGCCACGAAGATCGACCCCTGGTTCGTCGACCAGCTGTTCCTGATCAAGGAGTACGCGGACGAGCTCGCGGCGGCCGACAAGCTCGACCCCGAGCTGCTCGCCGACGCCAAGCGCCACGGCTTCTCCGACGTGCAGATCGCCGAGATCCGCGGCCTGCGCGAGGACGTCGTCCGCGAAGTCCGGCACGCGCTGGGGGTGCGCCCGGTCTACAAGACGGTCGACACCTGCGCCGCCGAGTTCGCCGCGAAGACCCCGTACTTCTACTCCTCGTACGACGAGGAGTCCGAGGTCGCGCCGCGCGAGAAGCCCGCAGTGATCATCCTGGGCTCGGGCCCGAACCGCATCGGCCAGGGCATCGAGTTCGACTACTCCTGCGTCCACGCCTCCTTCGCGCTCAGCGACGCGGGCTACGAGACCGTGATGGTCAACTGCAACCCGGAGACCGTCTCCACCGACTACGACACCTCCGACCGCCTGTACTTCGAGCCGCTCACGCTCGAAGACGTGCTGGAGATCGTCCACGCGGAGTCCCTCGCGGGCCCGATCGCCGGTGTCATCGTCCAGCTCGGCGGCCAGACCCCCCTCGGTCTCGCCCAAGCGCTCAAGGACAACGGCGTCCCCGTCGTCGGCACCCCGCCGGAGGCCATCCACGCCGCCGAGGACCGGGGCGCGTTCGGCCGCGTGCTCGCCGAGGCCGGTCTCCCGGCCCCCAAGCACGGCACCGCGACCACCTTCGCCGAGGCCAAGGCCATCGCCGACGAGATCGGCTACCCGGTCCTGGTACGCCCGTCGTACGTGCTCGGCGGACGCGGCATGGAGATCGTCTACGACGAGACCCGCCTCTCCTCCTACATCGAGGAGTCCACCGAGATCAGCCCGGACCGTCCGGTCCTGGTCGACCGCTTCCTCGACGACGCGATCGAGATCGACGTCGACGCCCTCTACGACGGCACCGAGCTCTACCTCGGCGGCGTCATGGAGCACATCGAGGAGGCCGGCATCCACTCCGGCGACTCCGCCTGCGCGCTGCCCCCGATCACCCTCGGCGGCTTCGACATAAAGCGTCTGCGGATCTCCACCGAGGCCATCGCCAAGGGCGTCGGCGTACGCGGACTGATCAACATCCAGTTCGCCATGGCCGGGGACATCCTCTACGTCCTCGAAGCCAACCCGCGCGCCTCGCGCACCGTCCCCTTCACCTCGAAGGCGACCGCGGTGCCGCTGGCGAAGGCCGCCGCCCGCATCTCGCTGGGCGCCACCGTCGCGGAGCTGCGCGCCGAGGGCATGCTGCCCAAGACCGGTGACGGCGGCACGCTGCCGCCCGACGCGCCGATCTCCGTCAAGGAGGCCGTGATGCCGTGGAGCCGCTTCCGCGACATGCACGGACGCGGCGTCGACACGGTGCTGGGCCCGGAGATGCGCTCCACCGGCGAGGTCATGGGCATCGACTCGGTCTTCGGCACGGCGTACGCCAAGTCGCAGGCCGGAGCGTACGGCCCGCTGCCCACCAAGGGCCGCACCTTCATCTCGGTCGCCAACCGCGACAAGCGCTCGATGATCTTCCCGGCCCGCGAGCTGGTCGCCCACGGCTTCGAGCTGCTGGCCACCTCCGGCACCGCCGAGGTGCTGCGCCGCAACGGCATCAACGCCACCGTGGTGCGCAAGCTCAGCGAGGGCGAGGGCCCCAACGGCGAGAAGACCATCGTCCAGCTGATCCACGACGGCGAGGTCGACCTCATCATCAACACCCCGTACGGCACGGGCGGCCGCCTCGACGGCTACGAGATCCGTACGGCGGCCGTGGCCCGCTCCGTCCCCTGCCTCACCACGGTCCAGGCGCTCGCCGCCGCCGTGCAGGGCATCGACGCCCTCAACCGGGGAGAGGTCGGAGTCCGTTCCCTCCAGGAACACGCGGAACATCTGACCGCGGCCCGCGAGGACTGAGGGCCTGGTCCGCCGGACAGGCCCTGGCCGCCACTGAGGGGGACACCGGAGACATTCGGTGTCCCCCTCCTCGCGAGCCCCCCACTCAGACTTCTGCGAAGGCACCCATGTACAAGTTCTTCTTCCAGCTCGTCTTCCAGCGGATGGACCCCGAGAAGGCCCACCACCTGGCCTTCCGCTGGATCCGCCTGGCCGCCCGCGTCCCCGTCCTGCGCACCTTCGTCGCGGCGGTCCTCGCACCGCGCTTCAAGGAGCTGCGCACCGAGGCCCTCGGCCTGCGCATGCACGGCCCGTTCGGTCTCGCCGCCGGGTTCGACAAGAACGCCGTGGCCATCGACGGCATGACGATGCTCGGCTTCGACCACATCGAGATCGGCACCGTCACCGCCCAGCCGCAGCCCGGCAACCCCAAGAAGCGCCTCTTCCGCCTCGTCGCGGACCGTGCGCTCATCAACCGCATGGGCTTCAACAACGAGGGCTCCGAGGCCGTGGCCGCCCGTCTGGCGGCCCGTAACCCCGTCTTCAGGGGAACGGTCGGCGTCAACATCGGCAAGACCAAGGTCGTCCCGGAGGAGGAAGCGGTCGGGGACTACGTCACCTCCACCGAGCGCCTCGCCGCCCACGCCGACTACCTCGTGGTCAACGTCTCCTCCCCGAACACCCCCGGCCTGCGCAACCTCCAGGCCACGGAGTCCCTGCGGCCGCTGCTGACCGCCGTACGGGAAGCAGCCGACCGCACCGTCACGGACCGCCGCGTCCCGCTCCTGGTCAAGATCGCCCCCGACCTCGCGGACGAGGACGTCGACGCGGTCGCCGACCTGGCCCTGGAACTCGGCCTGGACGGCATCATCGCCACCAACACGACGATCGCCCGCGAGAGCCTGGGCCTGAAGTCCTCCCCCGAGCTGTACGGCGAGACGGGCGGCCTCTCCGGCGCACCGGTCAAGGCGCGCTCCCTGGAGGTCCTGCGCCGTCTGTACGCCCGTGTGGGCGACGATCTCGTCCTCGTCGGGGTCGGGGGCATCGAGAACGCCGAGGACGCCTGGCAGCGCATCCTCGCGGGCGCGACCCTCGTCCAGGGCTACAGCGCCTTCATCTACGAGGGCCCGTTCTACGCCCGCGCGATCCACCGGGGCCTGGCCGCGCGCCTCGCCGACAGCCCGTACAAGACCCTCGCCGAGGCCGTCGGCGCAGACGCCAGGAAGCAGGCCGCCGCATGACCAGCGTGATCCCCTTCGGTACCCGGCTCCGCACCGCCATGGACACCCGCGGCCCCCTCTGCGTCGGCATCGACCCGCACGCCTCCCTCCTCAACGCCTGGGGCCTGGACGACGACATCAAGGGCCTGGAGACCTTCACCCGCACCGTCGTGGAGGCGCTCGCGGACCGGGTCGCCCTCCTCAAGCCGCAGTCCGCGTTCTTCGAGCGCTTCGGCTCGCGCGGCATCGCCGTACTGGAGAAGGCCGTCGAGGAGGCCCGCGCCGCCGGGGCCCTGGTCCTGATGGACGCCAAGCGCGGAGACATCGGCTCGACGATGGGCGCGTACGCGGCCACCTACCTGGACCCGGCCTCCCCGCTCTTCTCCGACGCGGTCACCGTCTCCCCGTACCTCGGCTTCGGCTCGCTGCGCCCCGCGCTCGACCTGGCCGCCGCGAACGGCGCGGGCGTCTTCGTCCTCGCCCTCACCTCCAACCCGGAGGGCGCGGAGGTGCAGCGCGCCACCGCCGCCGACGGGCGTTCGCTGGCCCAGCTGATGCTGGACCACATGGCCGCCGAGAACGCGGGCGGGGACCCGATGGGCTCCGTCGGCGCGGTCGTCGGCGCGACCCTGGGCGACGCGGGCGCGGACCTCGCCATCAACGGGCCGTTGCTCGCCCCCGGCATCGGCGCCCAGGGCGCGACCCCGGCCGACCTTCCCGGAGTCTTCGGCCAGGCCGTCGGCAACGTCGTGCCGAGCGTGAGCCGGGGTGTCCTGCGCCACGGCCCCGACAAGACCGGACTGAGGGATTCCGCACAGCGCTTCGCGGACGAGGTGCGCGAGGCCGTCTCCGGAGCCTGAGCGGCCGGTCACGAGCCGTGCGGAAGCCTTGAGGGCGCGGACCGGGCACGGGTTCGCGCCCTCCGTGCGTCGCGTAGAGGTGCGATGTGCGTCAGGTCGGGGCGCGATGTTGACGAATTCCTTACCCGAAACCAGGGTGTTATGGGGCAAATGTCCTGGTCGTCTGAGGCTGACCAGGACTTTTAGTCCGTTCTCACTGACGGGAGCGGCCATGCCCGCTAGTCTCCGACGAGAGCAAACGCACAGCTCCACCGTGTGTTGCTCACCGCGTGCGGAAGGGACTGGTTTCCGCACCGGTCCGTATCCGACAGTTCGACATCCGAGGTGACGTAGGCGTGGCTCTTCCGCCCCTTACCCCTGAACAGCGCGCAGCCGCGCTCGAAAAGGCCGCCGCGGCTCGCCGGGAGCGGGCCGAGGTCAAGAATCGACTCAAGCACTCCGGCGCTTCCCTCCACGAGGTCATCAAGCAGGGCCAGGAGAACGACGTCATCGGGAAGATGAAGGTCTCCGCCCTCCTTGAGTCCCTGCCCGGCGTGGGCAAGGTCCGTGCCAAGCAGATCATGGAGCGTCTCGGCATCTCCGAGAGCCGCCGGGTGCGCGGTCTCGGCTCCAACCAGATCGCATCCCTGGAGCGTGAGTTCGGCGGCAGCCCGGCCTGATCGTCCCTCTGGGACGACCGGTCCGTACTCCCCGTCCATGCGCACGGCGATCGACTCGCGGTCCGGGCACGCCCGGGAAGCTGGAATAATCGCTCCATGGCTGCAACATCCCGGGGGACGTCCCCCGCACCCCCGGACGCACGTCCGCGGCTGACCGTGCTCTCCGGCCCCTCAGGGGTCGGCAAGAGCACGGTCGTGTCGCATATGCGCAAGGTCCACCCCGACGTCTGGCTCTCCGTGTCGGCCACCACCCGCAAGCCGCGGCCCGGTGAGAAGCACGGCGTGCACTACTTCTTCGTCACCGACGAGGAAATGGACAAGCTGATCGCCAACGGCGAGCTGCTGGAGTGGGCCGAGTTCGCGGGCAACCGCTACGGCACCCCGCGCAACGCGGTCACCGAGCGCCTGGAGGCGGGCGAGCCCGTCCTCCTGGAGATCGAGCTCGAAGGCGCACGCCAGGTCAAGGAGTCGATGTCCGACTCCCTGCTGGTCTTCCTGGCCCCGCCGAACTGGGACGAACTGGTCCGTCGCCTCACCGGGCGCGGCACCGAGTCGGCCGAGGTCATCGAGCGCCGACTGGCCGCCGCCAAGATCGAACTGGCCGCCGAGGCCGAGTTCGACACCACCCTCGTCAACACCTCCGTCGAAGACGTAGCACGTGAGCTGCTAACGTTGATGGAAGTTGTTTGATCTTTGTCCATTTTTTCGGGCGTCCCAGAAGACCGGTTCTCCGGGAAGCCGGGTGTCCCGGAAGTTTTCGGAAGGTAGAGCGTGTCCTCTTCCATCACCACGCCCGAGGGCATCATCAACCCGCCGATCGATGAGCTGCTTGAGGCTACGGACTCCAAGTACAGCCTCGTGATCTACGCGGCCAAGCGCGCGCGTCAGATCAACGCGTACTACTCCCAGCTCGGCGAGGGCCTGCTGGAGTACGTCGGTCCGCTGGTGGACACCCACGTCCACGAGAAGCCCCTCTCGATCGCCCTGCGTGAGATCAACGCGGGTCTGCTGACGTCCGAGGCCATCGAGGGCCCGGCCCAGTAGTCAGCACCAGCACCTTCACCACAGGCCCGACGGCACGTCCGTCGGGCCTGTGGTGTGTGATGGGTCCTGTACCAGTACCTGCACGCGTGTGTGCCGAATCCGGGGAGTCGCAGTGGAGAAGCCGAAGGTCGTTCTGGGGGTCAGCGGGGGCATCGCCGCCTACAAGGCGTGCGAGCTGCTGCGCAGGCTGACCGAGTCCGGCCACGACGTACGGGTCGTACCGACGGAGGCGTCGCTGCACTTCGTGGGCGCGGCCACCTGGTCGGCGCTGTCCGGTAACCCGGTCTCCACCGAGGTCTGGGACTCCGTCCACGAGGTCCCGCACGTCCGCATCGGCCAGCACGCCGACCTGGTCGTCGTCGCCCCCGCCACCGCCGACCTGCTCGCCAAGGCGGCGCACGGCCTCGCCGACGACCTCCTCACCAACACCCTCCTCACGGCCCGCTGTCCGGTGCTCTTCGCTCCGGCGATGCACACGGAGATGTGGGAGCACCCGGCCACCCAGGAGAACGTGGCGACGCTGCGCCGCCGTGGCGCGGTCGTCCTGGAGCCCGCCGTGGGCCGCCTGACCGGCGTCGACACGGGCAAGGGGCGCTTCCCGGACCCGGTGGAGATCTTCGAGACGTGCCGTCGCGTCTTGGCGCGCGGTGTCGCTTGGGGACCCGACCTCACCGGCCGCCACGTCGTCATCAGCGCGGGCGGCACCCGCGAGCCCCTGGACCCGGTCCGCTACCTGGGCAACCGTTCCTCCGGCAAGCAGGGGTACGCACTCGCGCGCACGGCCCTGGCGCGCGGTGCGCGGGTCACGCTCATCGAGGCGAACACGGGCCTGCCGGACCCGGCGGGCGCCGACATCGTCCGCGTCGGCACCGCCGTGCAGCTCCGGGAGGCGGTCCTGAAGGCGGCGGCCGACGCCGACGCCGTGGTGATGGCCGCGGCGGTGGCGGACTTCCGCCCCGAGACGTACGCCACAGGGAAGATCAAGAAGCAGGACGGCCAGGAGCCCGCGCCCGTCGCGCTCGTCCGCAACCCGGACATCCTCGCCGAGGTCGCGGGCGGCGGCTCGGGCGAGCGGCTGCGCCCCGGTCAGGTCGTCGTGGGATTCGCCGCCGAGACCGACGACGTACTCGCCAACGGGCGCAAGAAGCTGCTGCGCAAGGGCTGCGACCTTCTCGTCGTCAACGAGGTGGGGGAGCGCAAGACCTTCGGCTCGGAGGAGAACGAGGCGGTCGTGCTCGCCGCGGACGGGGCCGAGACCCCGGTTCCGTACGGGCCGAAGGAAGCGCTGGCGGACGTGGTGTGGGACCTGGTCGTACCGCGTCTGGGGGCGGGGCCCGCCTGACCTTGCCGGAGGTCGGCCGGGAACGCGGGGCCCGGCCCCGCGTTCCGGGCCGGTTTCCGGTCAGGGGGCTGGTTTCGGCCGCTGCCGGGGACCGGCTCCCGCTAGATCGTTCTCACACCTTCTCCACCCTTTTGGGGACCGAAAATCCCGTCAAAACGGCATTTTTGTCCCCTACTGGCACCCTTTTGTCGTCCTGTGCGACGCAGTGCCTCGGATCACACACACGTCATTCGGTGAGACACGTGGTCCGCCAGGCGGGAGTGACCGATAAAGTGGTCGCCGGACCGACGTCGGGCGCAGCTCCCGGCCGGTCCGCCAATGATCAGCCAGCAGCCGCTGCAACCCCAGGGAGCGTTGTGTCCCGTCGTCTCTTCACCTCGGAGTCTGTGACCGAGGGCCACCCCGACAAGATCGCTGACCAGATCAGCGACACGATCCTCGACGCGCTCCTGCGGGAGGACCCGACCTCCCGGGTCGCCGTGGAGACCCTGATCACGACGGGCCTCGTGCACGTCGCCGGTGAGGTCACCACGAAGGCGTACGCACCGATCGCGCAGCTCGTGCGCGAGAAGATCCTCGACATCGGCTACGACTCGTCCAAGAAGGGCTTCGACGGCGCTTCGTGCGGCGTGTCGGTGTCCATCGGTGCGCAGTCCCCGGACATCGCGCAGGGCGTCGACACCGCCTACGAGAAGCGTGTCGAGGGCGACGAGGACGAGCTCGACAAGCAGGGCGCGGGCGACCAGGGCCTGATGTTCGGTTACGCGTGCGACGAGACCCCGGAGCTGATGCCGCTCCCGATCCACGTCGCGCACCGTCTGTCGCGCCGCCTGTCCGAGGTCCGCAAGAACGGGACGATCCCGTACCTGCGTCCCGACGGCAAGACCCAGGTCACCATCGAGTACGACGGCGACAAGGCCGTCCGCCTCGACACGGTCGTCGTGTCCTCGCAGCACGCCTCCGACATCGACCTGGACTCGCTCCTGGCCCCCGACATCCGCGAGTTCGTGGTCGAGCACGTCCTCAAGCAGCTCGTCGAGGACGGCATCAAGCTCGACACCGAGGGCTACCGCCTCCTGGTGAACCCGACCGGCCGCTTCGAGATCGGCGGCCCGATGGGCGACGCCGGTCTCACCGGCCGCAAGATCATCATCGACACGTACGGCGGCATGGCCCGGCACGGCGGCGGCGCCTTCTCCGGCAAGGACCCGTCCAAGGTCGACCGCTCCGCCGCGTACGCGATGCGCTGGGTCGCCAAGAACGTGGTCGCCGCCGGTCTCGCGGCCCGCTGCGAGGTCCAGGTCGCGTACGCGATCGGCAAGGCCGAGCCGGTCGGTCTCTTCGTCGAGACCTTCGGCACCGCCACCATCGACACCGACCGCATCGAGCACGCCATCGCCGAGGTCTTCGACCTCCGCCCGGCCGCGATCATCCGCGACCTCGACCTGCTGCGCCCGATCTACGCGCAGACGGCCGCGTACGGCCACTTCGGCCGCGAGCTGCCCGACTTCACGTGGGAGCGCACCGACCGCGTGGACGCACTGAAGAGGGCCGCGGGCCTGTAACCCGTACGCCTGTCGGCAGTTGCCCTGCGACGGCCCCGGACCGCTTGGACGCGGCCCGGGGCCGTCGCGCTGTTCCCGCCCGTACGCAAGTCTTGCCCGTACGCAATTCCTGCCCGTACGCAATCGCCGCGACCGGAGCGGCACCTGCGGCCTGGGCTGGGGGCAGCCCGGTGCGCAGGCGAGCGGATACTTCTTGGGCGAACGCGCCCTCGCGGGTTCGGATCCCGCCGCCGGTCCCCTCGGGGGCCGGTGTGGCCGAGGGGTCCGTGGCACGAGGCGCCCTGCGGGGCGTCAGCCGCTTGCCGCTTCGATCTCGGGCGACTTCTTGGGCTGTGGCCGTCTCCGCGTGGCTCTCCGCGGTGGCCGCCTGCCGCCACGGCTGCCGGTCGGCCGGGGGCCGTCGGTTGTCAGTGGGTTCTGGTAGGTATGGGGCTGTGAGCAGTGACGACGAGCAGCAGCAGGGTCCGGTAGAGGGGCCGCCCGAGCAGCTAGCGCTGATGCGGGAGTTCCTTCGGCACGAGAAGCAGGTGCCGAAGGCGAAGCCGCGTACGTGGCGGGGGGCGCCGCTGGCCGAGGAGCTGCCCGTCGCGCGGGTCATGGTGAACAAGGGCGTGCTGCATCTCGACCGGTATTTCGACTATGCCGTGACCGAGGAACTGGATGCCGAGGCGCAGCCGGGGGTGCGGGTGCGGGTGCGGTTCGGGGCCGGGGCGCATCGGGTGCGGGACGGGAGGCGCGAAGGGGGTGGGCTCATCGACGGGTTCATCGTCGAGCGGGTCGCGGAGTCGGACTACAACGGGCCGTTGGCCGCGTTGGCGCAGGTGGTGTCGCCGGAGCCGGTGCTGAGCGCCGAGTTGCTGGGGCTGGCGCGGGCGGTCGCCGATCGGTACGCGGGGAGCCTGGCGGACGTGCTCCAGCTGGCGGTCCCGCCGAGGAACGCGCGGGCGGAGAAGAAGGAGTTTCCGGCTGCGTTGCCTGCCCCCGGGGTGCCTGATGCGGAGAGTTGGGGGCGGTACGAGCAGGGGGCGGCCTTCCTGGAGGCGTTGGCCGGGGGCGGGGCGCCTCGGGCCGTGTGGACCGCTTTGCCGGGGCCGTTGTGGGCGGAGGAGATCGCGCGGGCGGTCGCGGCGACGCTGGCTTCGGGGCGGGGGGTTGTCGTGGTGGTGCCCGACGGGCGGAGCGTGGAGCGGGTGGATGCCGCGTTGGTGGGGGTGCTGGGGGAGGGGCGGCATGCGGTCCTGACGGCGGACGCCGGGCCCGAGAAGCGGTATCGGGAGTGGCTGGCCGTACGGAGGGGCGCGGTGCGGGCGGTGGTGGGGACGAGGTCGGCGATGTTCGCGCCGGTCCGGGATTTGGGGCTGGTGGTGGTGTGGGACGACGGGGATCCGAATCTGAGCGAGCTGCACGCTCCGTTGCCGCATGCGCGGGAAGTGCTGGAGTTGCGCGCGACGTTGGACAAGTGCGCCTTCTTGCTGGGGAGTACGAGTTGCACGGTGGAAGCCGCGCAGCTGGTGGCGACCGGGTGGGCGCGGCCTCTGGCGGCTTCGCGGGAGCAGGTGCGGCGGGCGGCTCCGCTCGTACGGACCGTGGGCGACCAGGAGTTGGCGCGGGACGAGGCGGCGCGGGCCGCGCGGTTGCCGAGCCTGGCGTGGCAGACCGTACGGGAGGGACTGAAGACCGGACCCGTGCTGGTGCAGGTGCCGCGCCGCGGGTATGTCCCGAGGCTGGCGTGCGAGCGGTGCCGGACGCCGGCGCGGTGTCGGCACTGTGCCGGGCCGCTGGAGGCCCCGGACGCGCGGGACTTGCAGTGCGGGTGGTGCGGGCGGACCGAGGGGGAGTGGCGGTGTGCCGAGTGCGGGTTCACCAGGCTGCGGGCGCAGATCGTCGGGGCGCGGCGGACCGCGGAGGAGTTGGGGCGGGCGTTTCCGGCGGTGCCGGTGCGGACGTCCGGGCGGGACCACGTGCTGGACGTGGTGCCGGGGACACCCGCGCTGGTGGTGAGCACGCCAGGGGCTGAGCCGGTGGCCGAGGGCGGATATGCGGCGGCGTTGTTGCTGGATGGCTGGGCCATGCTCGGGCGGCCCGACCTGCGGGCTGGGGAGGACGCGCTGCGGCGGTGGATCGCGGCGGCTTCGCTGGTACGGGGGCAGGAGGCGGGGGGGACCGTGGTGGTGGTCGCGGAGCCCACGCTGCGGCCCGTGCAGGCGTTGGTGCGGTGGGATCCGGTGGGGAACGCCCAGCGGGAGCTGGCGGAGCGGGCGGAGCTGGGGTTTCCGCCGGTGTCGCGGATGGCGGCGGTGAGTGGGAAGGGGGAGGACGTGGAGGAGTTCCTGCGGGTCGCGGAACTGCCCGTGGAGGCGGAGGTGTTGGGGCCGATCCCGCTGCCGGTGACGGAGGCGGGGAGGCCGAGGCGGGCGCAGGACCCGCCGGTCGGGGAGCGGTGGGAGAGGGCGTTGGTGCGGGTGCCGCCGGGGCGGGGGGCGGCGTTGGCGGGGGCGTTGAAGGTGGCGCAGGCGGCGAGGATGGCGAGGGGGGGTGGGGGGGAGGTTGTGCGGATTCGGGTTGATCCGCCGGATATTGGGTGAGGGGGCGGGGCGCGCCCCGTTAGGGGCGCGGGGAACTGCGCGGCCAGCCACGACGCGCCTGCACGTGTGCGGGACTGCCGCGCGGCGAGCGCTTGAGGTGAAGGGGTGGGGAGGGGCGGCCCGCCGCAGGCGCATCGGGGTGCGGCGCACCCATGGGGCGAGGTAAGGGCGGGCGCCACCGGGGTGGGGCCCTTTCGCAGGTGCGGCCGGTAGTGGGGCTGGGCGGGGGTGCTCCGGGGTGGGCCCGGAGCGAGGGGGGCCGCCCCCTTGCCCGCCCGTTCCGCCCCCGGGGGGCGGCCCCGCCGCCCAAGGAGGCTAGGCGGGAGTGGGGGGAAGGGCCCGCCGCCCAAGGGGGCTAGGCGGGAGCGGAGGGGCAAGGGCCCGCCGCCCAGTGGGGGGCTAAGTGGAAGCGGAGGGGCCCCGGTGCCCGAGGGGGCGAGGCGGGAGCGGAGGGGGGCCGTCGCGCGAGGGGGCTGGGTGGAACGCGAGGGGGTTGGGTGGAAGTGGAGAGGGGCAGGTGATGGAGGTCAGGAGGGGGGCAAGGGGAAGGCCCCCGCCGGGGAGGTGGGGGCCTTGGGGGAGAGGGGTGTTTGGGGGAGAGGGGTGTGGGGTCAGCCGTTGCGGGGGTTGGGGAAAGGGGGTGGAGTGGGGCGGGATTCTTCGCGGAGGGACTGGCTGGAGGCCGTCGGCTGGGGCGGCATCGAGCGAGCGGCGGGCACGGATGGCAGCACCCCCGGCATCCCCGGCATCCCCTGGATTCCGGGCATCGTCCGCGTCGCGGTCGCCGCCGGTGCGGCAGCGAGTGAGCCGTTCGCAGCCACCGACGATGCCGCCGGAGCCAGGGGGGATGCCGCCGGGGAGGTCGAGGACAGCGGGGACGGGGAGGAAGTGGGCGTGGAGTCCGGGCCGTTCGGGTCCTGGGCCGCGGAGGCGGTGGACTGGGTGACCGCCCGTCGTGCGCCGTAACGGCGGTGCACCGCCTGCTTGGTGACTCCGAGCGCCGAACCCACCGCGTCCCACGAGAATCCGAGCGAGCGGTCGAAGTCCACGGCGGCGGTCACCAGGGTCTCGACGCTGTCCCGCAGTTCCTGCGCGAGGCGGACGGTCGGGGCAGGAGCCCGCCCGTACACGACGAAGCCCGTGGACGGGCCAGATCGGCGCGGACGGTAGACGTTGCCCAACTGGGCGGTGAGGGTACGCAGTGCGTCCACCTGCCGGCGGACCCGCTCGATGTCCCGTACCAACAGATGCAGGCTGGCCCGCGCTTGGGCGTCATGGGTTGCGTGGTCGGCCATGAAAAAGCCTCTCGAACCGGCGTTGAGTGAAGAAGGACGAAGAAGGACGGGGCCGTCAGGTCGACGACCCGTTTCGGTCAATCTCTTTTGACCAACGCGCCACCCGGTGTTGTGGTCACGCTCCAGGGGCGTGTCCGCATATGCGCGGGGCGCACGGACGTGCGTACGCCCCCGGGCGCCGGGCGTTCGAGAGCGCCGGAGCGCGGGGCGTCGCCAGGCCCCTGGGGCGGGTCCCGGGCCCCGCCCATAGACTGGTGCGCTGCCCGCGTCCGCAGTGCCGCCGGGCCGTTCATTCGCCCGAACGAGAGGCTCGTACCCCCATGAAGCTCGTCTTCGCAGGCACCCCCGAGGTCGCCGTCCCCGCCCTGGACGCCCTGATCGCCTCCCGGCACGAGGTCGTCGCCGTCGTCACCCGGCCCGACGCGCCCGCCGGACGCGGCCGCCGTCTCGTCGCCAGCCCGGTAGCCGAGCGCGCGGAGGAGGCCGGGATCGAGGTGCTCAAGCCGGTGAAGCCGCGCGACGAGGAGTTCCAGGCGCGGCTGCGCGAGATCGGCCCGGACTGCTGCCCGGTCGTCGCGTACGGTGCGCTGCTGCCGAAGTCGGCGCTGGAGATCCCGGCGCACGGGTGGGTGAACCTTCACTTCTCGCTGCTTCCCGCGTGGCGGGGGGCCGCCCCGGTGCAGCACTCCGTGATGGCGGGCGACGAGGTGACCGGTGCGTCGACGTTCCAGATCGAGCAGGGGCTCGACTCGGGGCCCGTGTACGGGGTGATCACCGAGGAAGTGCGTGCCACGGACACCAGTGGTGACCTGCTGACCCGGCTCGCCTTCGCCGGGTCGGGGCTTCTCGTGGCGACCATGGACGGCATCGAGGACGGGACGCTGAAGCCGGTGCCGCAGCCCGCCGACGGCATCACGCTCGCCCCGAAGATCACCGTCGAGGACGCGCAGATCGACTGGGCGGCCCCCGCGCTGCGCGTCGACCGGGTCGTGCGCGGCTGCACGCCCGCGCCCGGCGCGTGGACCGTCTTCCGGGGGGAGCGGCTGAAGCTGGTGCAGACCGGGCTGGTGAAGGACCGCACGGAGCTGGCTCCCGGCGAGCTGTCGGCGGGCAAGAACAACGTCCACGTCGGTACCGGCTCGCACGCCGTCGAGCTGCTCTGGGTGCAGCCGCAGGGCAAGAAGCCGATGAAGGCCGCCGACTGGGCGCGCGGCGTGCGCATCACCGCGGGCGAGGCCCTCACCAGGGCCTGAGCGGCCGGACGGCCGGGCCCTCACCGGGGCCTGCGCGGCCGCGGCGGCCTGAGCAGGGCCGCACACCGAGACACACGTACGCTGAGGGGGAACCACCCTTCACTTAAGCGGAGCACCTTTTGAGCGACCACAAGCCCCGGCAGAACCGTCCCCGCACCCAGTCCCAGCAGGGCGGGCAGGGCAAGCAAGGCCACCAGGGCGGGCAGGGCAAGCAGCCGTACAAGCCGCACCGCAAGCCCGACAAGGACCCCGTGCGCTTCCTCGCCTTCGAGGCGTTGCGCGCCGTCGACGAGCGGGACGCCTACGCGAACCTGGTGCTGCCGCCGCTGCTGAAGAAGGCCCGCGAGAAGTACGAGGGCTTCGACGGGCGCGACGCGGCCCTCGCCACCGAGCTCGTCTACGGCACCCTGCGCCGCCAGGGCTCGTACGACGCGATCATCGCGGCCTGCATCGACCGGCCGCTGCGCGAGGTCGACCCGCCCGTCCTCGACGTGCTCGCGCTCGGCGCGCACCAGCTCCTCGGCACCCGCATCCCCACCCACGCCGCCGTCTCGGCGAGCGTGGACCTGGCACGGCTGGTGCTCGGCGAGGGGCGGGCGAAGTTCGTCAACGCGGTGCTGCGGAAGATCTCCAAGCAGGATCTGGACGCGTGGGTGGAGCAGGTCGCTCCGCCGTACGACGAGGACGCCGAGCAGCACCTCGCCGTCGTGCACTCGCACCCGCGCTGGATCGTCTCGGCGCTCTGGGACTCGCTGGGCGGCGGCCGGGCGGGCATCGAGGACCTCCTGGAGGCCGACAACGAGCGGCCCGAGGTGACGCTCGTCGCGCGTCCCGGCAGGTCCACCACCGACGAGCTGCTGGACGTGCTGGGCGAGGAGTCCGGGCTGCCCGGCCGCTGGTCCCCGTACGCCGTCAGGATGGCCGAGGGTGGCGAACCGGGTGCGTTGGAGGCCGTACGGGACGGGCGCGCTGGCGTGCAGGACGAGGGCAGTCAGCTCGTCGCCGCCGCGCTCGCGAACGCCCCCGTCGAGGGCCGCGACGAGCGGTGGCTCGACGGCTGTGCGGGGCCCGGCGGCAAGGCGGCGCTCCTCGCGGCGCTGGCTTCGCAGCGGGGCGCGGTGCTGCTGGCCTCCGAGAAGCAGCCGCACCGGGCGCGGCTCGTCGAGCAGGCGCTCGCCGGGAATCCGGGCCCTTACCAGGTCATCGCCGCCGACGGTACGCGGCCGCCGTGGCTGCCGGGGACCTTCGACCGGGTCCTGATGGACGTGCCGTGCTCGGGTCTCGGCGCGCTGCGGCGTCGCCCGGAGGCACGGTGGCGGCGCCGGCCGGAGGACCTGGAAGGTTTCGCTCCGCTTCAGCGCGGGCTGCTGCGCGAGGCGTTGAAGGCCGTACGGATCGGAGGCGTGGTCGGGTACGCGACGTGCTCGCCGCACCTGGCGGAGACGCGGACCGTCGTCGACGACGTCATCAAGGGCAAGGGCGCGGGCAACCAGTCCTTCGAGGTCGAGTGGGTCGACGCCCGCCCGCTGATGCCGGGGGTGTCGGCGCTGGGCGAAGGACCGGACGTACAGCTCTGGCCGCATGTGCACGGGACGGACGCGATGTACCTGGCGGTACTGAGGCGCACCGCCTGAGGAGTTGGGGCGTCAGCCGCCCGGCGGCGACTCCCTGGAGCGGGCGGGGCGGCGGGGGTGCGGACGGTGTTCGGGCCGTCCGCGCCCACGACGTGACCGACCGGAATGACCCGGCCGACCGGAATGACCGGAGTGCCCGTGGCCAGTCGGGGAACCGGTCCGCAACCCGGTCGGGGAACTGCCCCAACACATGGCACGCTTGGGGCATGGCAGCGCAGATCAACCCCAGCATCCTGTCCGCGGACTTCGCCAGGCTCGCCGAAGAGGCCAAAGCCGTCGAAGGCGCCGACTGGCTCCATGTAGACGTCATGGACAACCACTTCGTGCCGAACCTCACCCTCGGCGTCCCGATCGTCGAGTCCCTGAGCAGGGCCACGGACATTCCGCTGGACTGCCACCTCATGATCGAGGACCCGGACCGCTGGGCCCCGCAGTACGTGGAGGCCGGCGCGGGTTCCGTCACCTTCCACGCCGAGGCGGCCGCCGCCCCCGTCCGCACGGCCCGCGAGATCCGCGCCAAGGGTGCCCGCGCCTCCATGGCGCTCAAGCCCGCGACGCCCATCGAGCCGTACGAAGACCTGCTCCCCGAGCTGGACATGCTGCTGATCATGACGGTCGAGCCCGGCTTCGGCGGCCAGTCCTTCCTCGACATCATGCTGCCGAAGATCCGCCGCACCCGGTCGCTGATCGCCAAGCACGGCCTCGAACTGTGGCTCCAGGTCGACGGCGGCGTCTCCGCCTCCACCATCGAGCGCTGCGCCGACGCCGGTGCCGACGTCTTCGTGGCGGGCTCCGCCGTCTACAACACCGACGACCCGGCCGCCGCCGTGCGCATGCTCCGTCACCAGGCCGACGAGACGACCGCGAAGGCGTCCTGGGCCTGCGCCCACTGATGCGCCCACCGCATGGCACCGCAGCATCGGCGCGGCCACGGTAATAAGACGGCAAAATGAACGTGAGCCCACAGGGCTGATCAAGGTCCGTCGCATCTGACAGGATGAACGACGAACCATTGTGTGAAAGTGAACCAAGGTAAGGAGATCGCGGTGTCTGCGATGTCAGCGGGCCGGTCGGCCATGCGGATGGGACCCGCTGAGCTGGTTCAGGCGGCGGCGATGGCCCGCCGTTTCTACCTGGAGGGCAAGTCCAAGATCCAGATCGCCGAGGAGTTCGGGGTCAGCCGCTTCAAGGTGGCCCGGGTCCTGGAGACCGCCCTCGAACGCGATCTGGTACGGATCGAGATCCGCGTCCCCGCCGAACTGGACGCGGAGCGCTCCGACGCCCTGCGCGCCCGGTACGGGCTCCGGCACGCGGTCGTCGTCGAGTCCCCGGCGGACGCGGCCGACGACGCCCCCGACCCGGAGAACCTGGGCGAGGTCGCCGCCGACCTGCTCGGCGAGCTGGTGAACGAGGGGGACGTACTGGGTCTGGCGTGGGGCCGGTCGACGATTCACATGGCTGCCGCCCTGCACCACCTGCCGCCGTGCACGGTCGTCCAGCTCACCGGTGTGTACGACGCGGGCACGGCCGAGCGCGGCTCGGTGGAGGCGGTCCGCAGGGCCGCCCAGGTCTCCGGCGGCGAGGCCCACCCCATCTACGCGCCGATGCTGCTGCCCGACCCTGCGACGGCTGCGGCCCTGCGCAACCAGACGGGCATCGCCCGCGCCTTCGAGTACTTCGACAAGGTGACGGTCGCCTGCGTTTCCATCGGCTCCTGGGAGCCGGGCATCTCCACGGTGCACGACATGCTCACCGACGAGGAGCGCGCGCACTACGCCTCGCTCGGTGTCGCCGCCGAGACGTCCGCGCACCTCTTCGACGCCCAGGGCCGCCGGGTCGGCCGTGACCTCGGCGAGCGCTGCATCACCGTCGAGGCCGACCGGCTGCGCCGCATTCCCGAAGTCGTCGCCATCGCGGGCGGGCTGCGCAAGGCGGCGGCCATCGACGCGGTGCTGCGCTCCGGGCTCGTGACGAGCCTCGTCACGGACACCGCCGCTGCGGACTACCTGCTGAACGCGGGCGGCCCGCCGCCGCGTCCGGCGCTCGACCGGGCGGACCCGGACGACCGGGCCGGGTAGGGCCTCGGTTTTTCGGGCCTCGGGTCTCCAGGGCTTCGGGTCCACGAGGAAGGGGGCGACCGGCATCACGCCGGTCGCCCCCTTCCTCGTATCGCCGCAGGTCAGTTGACCACGGTCTCCGCCGCGGGCTTCGCCGACGGGAAGTGGCAGGCCGCGACGTGGTCGTCGGCGTGCGAGGTCATCGCCGGGGTCTCGGTGGTGCAGCGCTCCTGCTGCTCCTTGCCGAGGGCCAGGAACACCGGGCAGCGACCGCGGAAGCGGCAGCCGGTCTGCTTGTCGGTCGGGCTCGGCGGGTCACCGGGGAGCAGGATGCGCTGACGTTCGCGCTCGCGCTTGGGGTCCGGGACCGGGACGGCCGACAGCAGGGCCTTGGTGTACGGGTGCTGCGGGTTGTCGAAGACGGTGTCGACGTCGCCCGCCTCGACCGTGCGGCCCAGGTACATGACGCTGACGCGGTCCGCGATGTGGCGGATGACGGACAGGTCGTGCGAGACGAAGAGGTACGAGAGCCCCATCTCCGCCTTGAGCTGCTGGAGGAGGTTCAGCACGCCCGCCTGGATGGACACGTCGAGCGCGGACACCGGCTCGTCGAGGACCAGGAGCTGGGGGTTCACCGACAGCGCGCGGGCGATGCCGATGCGCTGGCGCTGGCCGCCGGAGAACTGGTGCGGGAAGCGCTGCGCGTACTCCGGGTTGAGGCCGACCTTCGCGAGGAGGTCGGGGACCACCTCGGCGATCTTCTCCTTCGGCATCTTCAGCGCCCGCATGGGCTCCGCGATGACGTCGGCGATCGGCATGCGCGGGTCGAGGCTCGCCATCGGGTCCTGGAACACGATCTGCATGGCCGAGCGCAGCTTGTTCAGCTCGGAGCGGCCCAGCGAGCCGGTGTCCTGGCCGAGGAGTTCGATCGAACCCGACTCGGGCTTGGCCATGTTGAGGATCTCGAAGAGCGTCGTCGACTTGCCCGAGCCGGACTCGCCGACCAGGCCCAGCGTCTCGCCCTGGCGGATGTCGAGCTCGACGCCGTCCACCGCGTACACGCTGCCGACCCGGCGCTTGAAGGCCGTGCCCTTGAACTGCGGGAAGGTCTTGACGAGTTCGGTGACGCGCAGGACGCTCCTGCGCTCGTCGCGCGGCACGGCGGCCGCGGCGAGCGGCGGGATCTCGGGGAGCGGGTAGACGTCGGTGGGGCCGAGGTTCTTCGCCACGATCTCGTCGGTGCGGTGGCAGGCGACGCGGTGGTCGTCGCCGGACAGGACCGGGTCGTCGGTGCGGCAGACGTCCAGCACCATCGGGCAGCGGTTGGCGAACGCGCAGCCGCCCTTGAGCTCCTGGAGCGGGCTCGGCGAACCGGGGATCGGGACGAGCGGCTTGGCCTGCGCCTTCGAGCCGTCCTCGGCGGGCTCGTCGACGCGGGGGACCGCGCCGATCAGACCGAGGGTGTACGGCATGCGCGGACGCTCGAAGACGTCGTCGACGGTGCCGGTCTCCACGATGCGGCCCGCGTACATGACGGCGATGCGGTCGGCGGTGCCCGCGATGACGCCCAGGTCGTGGCTGACCAGGACGAGCGCGGCGCCGGTCTCGCGCTGGGCGGTCTTCAGGACCTCCAGCACCTGGGCCTGGATCGTCACGTCGAGAGCGGTGGTCGGCTCGTCGGCGAGGATCACGGCCGGATCGTTGGCGATGGCCATGGCGATCATCGCGCGCTGGCGCATGCCGCCGGAGAACTCGTGCGGGAAGGACTGCGCACGGGCCTTCGGGTTGGGGATGCCGACCAGGTCGAGGAGCTCGACGGCGCGGGCGGCGGCCTTGTCCTTGCTCAGGTTCGTGTGCGTACGCAGGGCTTCGGCGATCTGGTCGCCGATGCGGTACACGGGGGTGAAGGCGGACAGCGGGTCCTGGAAGACCATCGCGACCTTGTTGCCCCGGATCGCGCTCATCTCGCGGTCGGAGGCACCGAGGAGCTGCTGCCCGTCGAGCTTCACGGAACCGGTGATGATCGCGGTGTCCGGCAGCAGGCCCATCGAGGCGAGCGAGGTCACGGACTTGCCGGAGCCCGACTCGCCGACGATGCCGAGGACTTCACCTCGGTGCAGGTCGAGGTTGACGCCCCGGACCGCCGGGACGATGCCGTGCGGAGTCTGGAAGCGGACGTGCAGGTCGCGGACCTGGAGCAGCGGCTCGCCCGTCGTGACGGGGGCGCTTGCGGTGGAGGGGCTGGCGGTGGTGGTCACGCACGGCTCCCGGGGGTCTCGTGGGCGGAAGTGGGGGAAGTATTCGCGGCGAGGGCGGCAGCGGCCTTCTCGCGTACGGCCTTTGCCTCGCGGGCGACGGCGCGACGCTGCTTGCGCGAGACGCGGTCGGACGTGGGGTCGAGCGCGTCTCGCAGTCCGTCGCCCATGAGGTTGACGGAGAGAACGAAGATCACCAGGAGTCCGGCGGCGAAGTAGAACATCCACGGCTGGGTGAGGGCGGAACCCTCACCGGTGGAGATCAGCGTGCCCAGTGACACGTCGGGGGACTGCACGCCGAAGCCGAAGTACGAGAGGCCAGTCTCGGCCATGACCGCGCCGCCGACCGCGATGGTCGCGTCGATGATCAGGAAGGAGGCCATGTTCGGGAGGATGTGCCGCAGGATGATCCGGAACGGATGCACGCCCATGAAGCGGGCGGCCCGGACGAACTCCTGGTCCTTCAGTGAGAGCGTCATGGACCGCACCACGCGGGCGGTGATCATCCAGCCGAAGACGGCCAGCAGGCCGACGAAGGCGATCCAGCCGGTTTCCTTGAACATCGGGGACATGATCGAAATGATCAGGAACGCGGGGAAGACCAGCATCAGGTCGACCACGAACATGGCGATCCGGTCCACCCAGCCGCCGAAGTAACCGGCGCAGGCGCCGACGATCGAGGCGAGCACCGTGGAGAAGAGTGCGACCAGCAGACCGATCAGCAGTGACTTCTGGAGACCGCGCACGGTCAGGGTGAACATGTCCCGGCCGATCTGGTCCGTGCCGAACAAGTGGGCGCCGGACGGCGGCTCCTGGAGCGCGAGGTAGTCGACGTCGGTGTACTTGTACGGGCTGATCACCGGGCCGAGGAAGGCCAGGAGGAACAGCAGCACCACGATGACGGCGCCCACGAGCGCGCCCTTGTTGGACAGGAAACGGCCCCAGACAACCTTGCTGCGGCTGGGCGCTGAGGATGGTGCCGCGGTGGCGATCTCGGCGACGGTTGCGGTTTCGGTGGTCATCGGTGTGCTGCTCCCTGCGGAACGGGCTTCGTCTGGACTCGGTCGGCGGGCCGTGCGGACACGGCGTACCGGCTAGCCATTGCGGACCCGAGGGTCCAGCGCGGCGTGCAGGATGTCGGCGACGAAGCCGGCGAGCAGCACCATGACGGCGGCAAAAAGGCTGTATGCGACAACGGAATTGACGTCGTTACTGGTGATGGAGTCGATGAGCCACTCACCCATGCCGTGCCAACCGAAGATCTTCTCGGTGAAGGTGGCACCCGTGAACAGGCCGAGGAATCCGTACGCGAAGAATGTGGACATCGGAATCATCGCTGTACGCAGACCGTGCTTCATCAGCGCCTTGTTACGGGAGAGCCCCTTGGCGCGGGCCGTTCGCAAATAGTCCGAGCCGAGCACGTCGAGCATGGTGCTGCGCTGGTAGCGGCTGTACGACGCGATGGTCACCGCCACGATCGCCAGGGTGGGCAGCAGGAGGTGGATGGCCCGCTCCTGGAGCATGGTGAAGAGGCCGTCGGCGAGTGTGGTGTCGCCTTCACCAATGAACTTGATGTTGGTGCCCATGGTGTTGTTGAACCACATGGCGCCCTGCTTGATGAACGCGGCTACCAGCAGCATGGGCATCGACATGATCAGGAACGAGAAAATCATCATTGCCCGGTCGGAGAACTTGTACTGGCGTATCGCACCCCAGGCTCCGAAGAGGATGCCGAGGGCGGTGCCGAGGATGGTGCCGATCAACAGCAGGCGGAGCGAGACGCCGATGCGGGACCCGAATTCGTCATTGACGGAGGTGTCCTTGATCGTCTTGCCGAGGTCGCCCTGGACGACGTTGGAGGCCCAGTCGCCGAAGCGCTCCGGCAGCGGCGTCTTGTCGTTGATGCCGAGCTGGTTGAGCTGGCTGTCGACCACGGTGGCCGCGGGGCGCGGGTTCCGGTTCTCGAAGTACGACCGTGGCGTGAGGGATGTCGAGGCGAGTGCGTACGACAGCCCGACAGCGACCACGAGCAACACGACGTAATAGCCGAGCCGCTTCGTCAGAAAGCCGAGCACGGAACCTCCAACTGACCTGAGGGGGACGAACCACTCCGCGGCGGCACTGCTGCGGAGGCGACGGAAACGTGGTGAGGCACGCGTCGCGATGTCCACATTGTGGAGTGCGATATCCGATTAAAGGACAGTCAGCTGGTCTCGATCGGGTAAAGGTTCACGATGCAGGTTTAATTTGCCGAGTTCTGACGCTTACTGTCCAGATCAACAGCAGTCGGACCCCCTCAGATGGCAACGGCCGACGTGTCTCACATTGTGGGATTTAGGTACAGGAGCTTTCCCATGCGTACTTCCACCAAAACGGCCGCCTTCGTCGTGGCAGCTGTCACCGCCTCGATGGTTCTGACGGCGTGCGGCTCGGACAAGTCCGAGAGCGAGCCGAAGAAGCAGGCCGTCGCGGACCATGCCTCCGAGGTCAACCCGCAGCCGGTGTCGGCGCTCAAGCAGGGTGGCGAGCTCCGGGTTCCGGTTCGTGAGTGGATCACGCAGTACAACGCAAGCCACGTGGAAGGCACGCAGGGAGACCGGCGCACCATATCCGACCCGATGATGCCGAACATCTGGGAGGTCGACGCCAAGGGCGTCATCACCCCGGACAAGGACTACGTCGAGTCCGCCGAGTCGGCCGACAAGGGCGGCAAGCAGGTCCTGACGTACAAGATCAACCCCAAGGCCAAGTGGTCCGACGGTACGCCGCTGAGCTACCGCGACTTCGAGGCCATGTGGAAGGCGCAGGGTCAGGGGAACGCGGAGTTCCTGATCAGCGAGTCCACCGGCTACGAGGACATCGAGTCGGTGAAGGCCGGTGCGAACGACCAAGAGGTCGTCATCACCATGAAGAAGTTCACCTCGCAGTGGCAGGGCATGTTCTGGCAGCTCATGCCGGCCAAGTTCATCGACACGCCCGAGAAGTTCAACAAGGGCTGGGTCGAGAAGATCCCGGCGACGGCAGGCCCGTTCAAGGTCGGCAAGATGGA
This sequence comes from Streptomyces sp. NBC_00237, assembly GCF_026342435.1. Taxonomy (NCBI): domain Bacteria; kingdom Bacillati; phylum Actinomycetota; class Actinomycetes; order Kitasatosporales; family Streptomycetaceae; genus Streptomyces; species Streptomyces sp. NBC_00237. The sequence goes on from NZ_JAPEMT010000001.1 coordinate 3,126,849, forward strand.
CAAGACCGCGCAGACGGTCACCCTCGTGCCGGACGCCAACTGGTGGGGCGAGAAGCCCAAGCTCGACAAGATCGTCTTCCGGGTGCTCCAGCCGGACGCGCAGATCGACGCGTTCCTGAACAAGGAGCTCGACATCACGACGGCGTCCAACGCCGACTACTACAAGCGCCTCAAGGCCGCCAAGGACACCGACTTCCGCATCGGTTCCCCGTGGGACGAGACCCACATGACCTTCGGCTCCGGCGGCGTCGTCGCGGACGTCAAGGTGCGCCAGGCGGTGCAGATGGCGGTCGACAACAAGGTCATGGCCGACATCGCGGGCAAGGGCCTGCCGGTTGAGTTCAAGACCCTCGGCAGCCACTTCTACATGCCGAACCAGAAGGGCTACCAGGACAACTCCGGCAAGTACGGCAAGGGTGACGTCGCCGCCGCCGGGAAGCTCCTGGACGAGGCCGGCTGGAAGTCCCCGGGTGAGGGCCAGGTCCGCACCAAGGACGGCAAGAAGCTGGAGCTCAACTACGTGACGGGCGCCGGTGCCTCCGCGTCGGTGAAGGCGCGCGACGCCGCCACCCAGTCGATGCTGAAGAAGGTCGGCATCGACATGAAGATCAACGAAGTCTCCGCCAATGACTACTTCAACAAGTACGTCAACAAGGGCGCCTTCGACATCACCGGATTCCGCTTCACCAGCGCCACCGGTCTCACCTCCGACGGGTTCGGCATCTACCGCGACCCGAAGGGCGGTCAGATCTTCCAGAACTACGGCAAGGTCGTCACCCCGGGCGGCGAGGCCAAGTACCGTGAGGCGCTGGCCGCGAAGACCCCCGAGGAGTCGCAGAAGCTCCAGAACGAGGCCGACAAGCTGATCTGGGACGCCGGTCACTCGCTGGAGATCTTCCAGACCCCGTCGATCATCGCCACGCCGAAGAAGCTCGCCAACTACGGTTCGCCGGGCCTCGCTTCGGTCGACTGGAAGAGCGTCGGCTACATGAAGTAGTCCTGCCGGGCGTTCGTGCCCTGTGGTGATCGCGCCCCGTCCTACCGGATTCCGGTGGGGTGGGGCGCTTTTCACGTCAACCGGACTGAAGATGGTGTACCCGTTTTCGCCGTGGCGGCAACGGTCGACCGGGAGGGGCGAGCCCCACTGGCACCACCCGGCCCAGCGCGGCGACCCGGCGCCTTCACCGTCCGTGCGTACACAGCAACGAGTCGGACACCGCAACGAGTCGGCGAGGCCGAACGGGACGAAGAACCCTGACGAGTTCGGCGAACGCCAGGGTGAGCGACCAAGGCCGAGGACCATTCCGACACTGGACGCTCAGGGCGAGTTCAGGCCCCTTCGGGAGTGATCAGGCAGAAGGGATGGCCGACGGGGTCCTCGTAGACGCGGTAACCGATCGGCTTGTCCGAACCCTCCAGCAGCGTCGCACCGAGGGTGAGCACTTGGGCCTCAGCCGTATCGAGGTCCGTGACCATCACGTCGAGGTGCATTTGCTGAGGACGCGCGGAATCCGTCCACTGAGGCGGACGAAAGTCGTCCACCCCCTGAAGGACGACCACCGGGACCCCCGCCGCGTTCTCAAGGACGACAAAGTCGCCGGTGTTCGCCTGCCGCGAGAGCGACAGCAGCTTCTCGTAGAAACCGGCCAGCTCATCCGGGTCGGGACAGTCGATGACAACGGTGTACAGGTGTCCGATCATTCGGCTCACTCTGCCACTGGCCCGCGAGCAGGCCACTGACGGGGTGCCGGCCCGAGGTTCAAGAACACGCTGAGGGGATGAGCGCGACGCCCCTCCGCGCCCCCCAAGGGGCGCTCTTGGAGTATCGCCCAGCCTGGGAGGCTCGGGGCTGGAGGATCGGCCCAGGGGGCATATCCGGACAGTCGTGGGAGAATGGAGTACGTGCGTTTTCCCCCGGGCTGAAATGCCCCGGGGCCAACACCGAACGACTGGATGTTCCGCGCGTGCGTTTCCTCAACGATCTCAAGCCGCCGTACGACCTCACGTACGACGACGTCTTCATGGTGCCGAGCCGCTCCGCGGTCGGATCCCGCCAGGGTGTGGACCTCTCCGCCCCGGACGGCACCGGGACCACGATCCCGCTGGTCGTCGCCAACATGACCGCCATCGCGGGCCGCCGCATGGCGGAGACGCTGGCCCGCAGGGGCGGACTCGTCGTCATCCCGCAGGACATTCCGATCGAGGTCGTCACCGAGGTCGTGGCCTGGGTCAAGACCCGGCACCTCGTCCTCGACACGCCCATCGTGCTGGCCCCCACCCAGACCGTCGCCGACGCGCTGTCCCTGCTGCCCAAGCGGGCCCACAACGCCGGTGTCGTCGTCGACGCGGACCAGCGGCCGATCGGTGTCGTGACGGACCAGGACCTCGCCGGGGTGGACCGTTTCACCCAGCTGTCCGAGGTCATGTCCAAGGACCTGGTGCTGCTGGACGCCGACATCGACCCGCGTGAGGCGTTCAACAAGCTCGACGCCGCCAACCGCCGGTATGCCCCGGCCGTCGACGCCGAGGGCCGCCTCGCGGGCATCCTGACGCGCAAGGGCGCGCTCCGCGCCACCCTGTACACCCCCGCCACCGACGCCGACGGCAAGCTGCGCATCGCCGCCGCCGTCGGCATCAACGGCGACGTCGCGGGCAAGGCCAAGCAGCTGCTCGACGCCGGAGTCGACACGCTCGTCGTCGACACCGCGCACGGCCACCAGGAGTCGATGATCGCCGCGGTCAAGGCCGTGCGCGCCCTCGACCCGCAGGTTCCGATCGTGGCGGGCAACATCGTCGCGGCGGAGGGCGTCCGGGATCTCATCGAGGCCGGTGCCGACATCATCAAGGTCGGTGTGGGTCCCGGTGCCATGTGCACCACGCGGATGATGACCGGCGTGGGTCGTCCCCAGTTCTCCGCCGTCATGGAGTGCGCCGCCGAGGCCAAGAAGCACGGCAAGCACGTCTGGGCCGACGGCGGTGTCCGTCACCCGCGTGACGTCGCGATGGCGCTCGCCGCCGGTGCGTCGAACGTGATGGTCGGCTCCTGGTTCGCGGGTACGTACGAGAGCCCCGGCGACCTCCAGCAGAGCGCCGACGGCCGCTGGTACAAGGAGTCCTTCGGCATGGCCTCCGCCCGCGCGGTCAAGAACCGCACGAGCGAGGAGTCGGCCTACGACCGCGCCCGCAAGGCGATCTTCGAGGAGGGGATCTCCACCTCGCGGATGTTCCTGGACCCGGCCCGTCCGGGAGTCGAGGACCTGATCGACTCGATCGTGGCGGGTGTGCGTTCGTCCTGCACGTACGCCGGTGCCGCCTCGCTGGAGGAGTTCGCGGAGAAGGCCATCGTCGGCGTGCAGAGCGCCGCCGGTTACGCGGAGGGCAAGCCCCTGCACGCCAGCTGGAGCTAAGCACTGTGCGCGCCTGGGCGCCACCCCCTCCTCGGGAGGGGGTGGCGCCCATTGCGTTAGCCTGCGGCGGGAGCTCGACCAAGGGGGAGCGGAATTGATCCGGGTGCTGCTGGCCGACGACGAAGTGATGATCAGGGCCGGGGTGCGGGCCATCCTCTCCTCGGCCGACGACATCGAGATCGTCGCCGAGGCCGAGGACGGGCACGAGGCCGTCGAGCTGGGGCTGAGGCACCGGCCCGACGTCTGTCTCCTGGACATCCGGATGCCCCGCGTCGACGGGCTCACGGCCGCCTCGGAGCTGGGCCGGTTGCTCCCGGAGACCGCCGTCATGATGCTGACGACGTTCTCCGAGGACGAGTACATCGCGAGCGCCCTCGGGTCCGGCGCCGCCGGGTTCGTCCTCAAGTCCGGCGATCCGCGCGAACTCGTCTCCGGCGTACGGGCCGTCGCCGAAGGCGGCGCGTACCTCTCGCCGGCCGTCGCCCGCCGGGTCCTCACCCACCTCGGCGCCGGACAGCTCGGCAAGCGGACCGCCGCCCGCGCCCGGATCACCGAACTCACCGGCCGGGAAAGGGAGGTGCTCGCCCTCGTCGGGGCCGGGCTCTCCAACGCCGAGATCGCCGGGCGGCTGCACGTCGTCGAAGGCACGGTGAAGGCGTACGTCAGCCAGATCCTGGCCCGGCTCGACTTCAAGAACCGCGTACAGGCGGCGATCCTCGCGTACGAGGCGGGGCTCGTCCCCGAGGAGTGAGTCAGGGAGGAGCACGGCAGGGGGGCGGGGGAGCGGGGTTCCAAGGGCGCGCCCCTATCGGCGACGGCCGCGCGGTGGCACGCTGGGATCGAAGGCCGGTACGGGCGGTTCGGGTGCCTTGATGCGGGCGGGGGGCGGTAAATCCGCGATGTGAAGGTGGTGTTGAATAAATTAGCGGTGCGTGACCACGAATGGCGGGCCGCCTTCCGGGTACACGCGCCCTTGCGCTGATAGACCGATGAAGGGGAGTACACCGTGTCCATGGCGACCGCAGTCCCGACGGGAACCACGCAGGGAGTGACCGAGACCGCTCCTGCGGAGCAGGAACTTCCGTATGTGGCACACCCGTCGGAGGTAGCCCCGAGGGACGCCCGCGAGCTGTCGAGGCTCTTCTTCGCCCGGCTCGCCGTCCTCGAAGAGGGCACGCACGAATACCAGTACGCCCGCAACACCCTGATCGAGCTCAACCTGGCACTGGTCAAGTACGCGGCCACCCGCTTCAGGAACCGCTCCGACCAGATGGAGGACATCGTCCAGGTCGGCACCATCGGCCTGATCAAGGCGATCGACCGGTTCGAGCTGACCCGCGAGGTCGAGTTCGCCACCTTCGCCATGCCGTGCATCGTCGGTGAGATCAAGCGGTTCTTCCGGGACACCAGCTGGTCGGTGCACGTGCCGCGCCGCCTCCAGGAGCTGCGGATAGACCTCGCGAAGGCGTCCGACGTGCTGTTCCAGCAGCTGGACCGGGCCCCGACGACGTCCGAGCTCGCCTCCTACCTCGACATGGAGGAGGACGAGATCGTCGAGGGTCTCGTCGCCTCCAACGGGTACACCGCCGGCTCCATCGACATCCCGCTCGACGACGGCGCCGACTCCGGTGCGCAGACCCTCGCCGACCGGCTCGGCGACACCGACGCCGACCTGGAGATCGTCGAGAACGTCCAGGCGCTCAAGCCCCTCATCGACGAACTGGACGAGCGCGACAAGCGCATCCTGAGCATGAGGTACGGCGCGGAGATGACGCAGTCGCAGATCGGTGCCGAACTGGGCGTGTCCCAGATGCAGGTGTCCCGGCTGCTGACGCGCATCACCAAGCGGCTGCGGGAAGGGCTGCTCACCCAGGAGTGAGTGGCCGATAGGGAGAACGTCGCGAGGGCCCGGATTCCTCCCCCGAGGGGCCGGGCCCTTACCCCTGTCCGTACGCCTCCGTGTCCCTGCGTGGCCCCGTCGCCCTCAGCACGCCCCGTCCGCCGGGCGCGGCCACGTAGCCCGTACCCGCTTGCCGTCCGGCAGCGGTCGTACCTCCACATGGCCCGCCAGCCGCTGCACCATGTGCCAGCCGAAGCCGCCTCCGCCCGAGAAGTCCGGTTCCCTGGGCACCGGCGGGTCGCAGCTGGAGTCGTCCATCTCGACGACCAACTGCTCCTGCCCGGCGCGCAGCCGCAGCCGCCACCACCCGGACGTGTGCCGTACGGCATTGGTGACCAGCTCGCTCACCACCAGCAGCACCGCGTCCAGATCGGCCCAGGGGCAGTGCTGGGCGAGATACGCGGCCGCTGCCTCTCGGGCGGTGGCGCTGTCCCCCTGCGCTCCTTGCGGCGAGTCCAGGACAACCACGGGCGGCTCCTCAGTCATCAACCGCTCGCTTACCCCGACTTCACGCACTCATTTCCCCTCCGCTCGCTCAGTTGTGCGCGCTCTCGGCGAACGCCTCTATGGGGTCGGAGTAGGCCCGGAAGACCTCGTCCAGGCCGGTGATCCGGAATATCTTCGCCACCATCGGCGTGATCCCGGTGACCACGATCTCCGCCTCGGCGGCCTGCGCCACCTTCCGGGCGATGACCAGCATCGTCACCCCGCTGGAGTCGAAGAACGTCACCCCGGACAGGTCCATCACCAGCAGGGCCCCGGGGGTCAGGTCGAGCCGGTTGAGCGCGGAGCGCAGCCGGGGCGAGTTGTCGAAGTCCAGGTCGCCGACGACGGCCAGCACCGTGCCGGGGGCGCTGCCCGGGACCGGCACGGTCGTGACGGAGAAGGTCAGTTCACGGGCGGGAGAGGGGTCACGGTCACGATGCATGCGCGTCCTCGTGTGTTCTGCGTACGGTCAGGGCCACGGTGTCGTCGGGGTGCAGGATCACGGTGTGCATGTCGGCGGCGATCGCGCCGGGGATCTTCTCTATCGGCAGATGACGGTGGGCGCGCGCCACCTCCAGGAGGCGCTGCTCGCCCTCGCGGGGGTCCCGGCGGCTCTCGGTCAGACCGTCGGTATACAGGACCAGGAGGTCGCCGGGGGCCAGTTTGTCGTGCAGGAGGTGCTCGCTGCCCGGCAGCGGGTAGCCGATGCCCCGTCCGCGCACCTCCAGGAACGTGGCGGTGCCGTCCTCGCGTACCACCAGGGCGGGCGGATGGCTGCCGTTGGCGAGCGACAGCCGTCCGTCCGCCGGGTCGATCCTGGCCAGCAGTACGGTCGCCATCAGCTCGCGGTCGAAGGGCAGCAGGATCTCGTCCGTGCGCGCCACGATCGACTCCGGCGGGTGCCCCTCCAGCGCCAGGGTGCGCACGGCATGGGTGACGTCGAGGGCGCTGCGCGTGCTGGTCACGCCGTGGCCGAGCGCGTCGACCAGCGTGATGTGCACCCGCCCGTCGGGCAGCACGAACCAGTCGTAGAGGTCGCCGCCGGTCGGCGCGTCCGTGCCCGCGGGCTCGTAGTGCACCGCCATCTCCACACCCGGTACGCGTACGGGCGAGGGCCGCAGCGCGTCCTCCAGCTCGCGCAGCATCTGCCCGTGGGCGCGCCGCAACTGCTCGTCCCGCTCCTCCAGTTGTACGTACAGGGCGAGCACCCCGCTGTTGGTCTCGGCGAGTTCGTGCTTGAGGCGCTTGTGGTCCTCGGCGAGCGCGTCGGCACGGGCGACGGCGGCTTTCAGCTCCTCCTCCAGGAGCTCCGTCACCGGAGGTGCGCCGTGGGCCGCCGGGGACGGCTGGGGCTGCGGGAGCCGCCACACCGCCGCCGCTCCCGGCATCCGTTCGGCGGGCAGCGGCAGGGCTTTGAGCTCCTTGGGCGACGGAGGCCGAGGGGCCAGCGGGGTGCGCAGCCGTACGGCGAGGACCGGCTCGCCGTCCTTCGGGTCGGTCTCCGCGCTGGCGTGCAGCGTGACGGAGCGGCCCGCGCCCAGCTCCCCGGCGGCCACCTGGGTCACCGCCAGCGCGAGCCGGGCCCGCTGCTCCACCGGCAGGTTCAGCCGGTGGGCGAGACGGCGGAGCGCGGTGCGCAGGCCGGGCAGGGAGTGGTGGGTGGTGCTGTGGGGAATCATGCGTCTCTCTTCGGGGCGGCCGCAGGACCGCCACGCTGCGGGGTCGGGGCGCCGGTCGCGAGCACGGTGGCGTCGTCGCGGCTGCGCCGGAAGTCGTGCGCGAGCGATGCCACCAGGAGCGGCGGCGGCAGCCGCAGCAGGAACGGGGGCGGATCGTGCGTCCAGCGCGGGTCGATGCCGTCACTGTGCAGGACGAGCGTCGAGCCGGGCGCCACGGGAATCCGCTGCACACGGGGCTGCGGCAGGTTCCAGCCGACCACACCCGGCTGGCCCGAGACGCGCGAGCGCACCCCGTCGAAGCCGACCGCCTGGGCGCGCACATTGCCCACCGAGCAGTACTCCGCCTCCTCGCCGGGCCCGAGCCTCGCCAGCCCCACCGCGGCACCCCGGGTGTGGCGCAGCGCCCGGTGCAGTACGGCGAGGAGGGCGGGCAGCGGCAGGTCAGGGTCGCGGCGGAAAGCGCGCAGGGCCGCGTCGGTGGCCTCGGCGGCGGGCTCGCCGTGCCCCAGGCCGTCCACGACGACGACGGTGCGCCGCCCGGGGTCTGAGCCGGACTCGGTGCCGGACCCGGACCCGGAGCCGGACCAGGCCCCGGAGTCCGAGTCGGCGACCGCCCAGCCGTCGCCGCAGCTGCGTTCGCTCTCCAGCGGCAGGCAGAGCGCCGCGAGGTCCGGGCCCGGCGGCGGCGGAGCCCCGGGCACCGCGACACGGGCGCAGATCAGGGTGCCCGCGCCCGGCCTCGTACGCAGGGTGAACTCGGAGGCGATGCGGCGGACCGCGCCGAGGCCCGAGCCCAGGGTGTCGGTGGTGGTCCAGCCGTCGGTGAGGGCGGCCTCCAGGTCGGGGATGCCGGGGCCCCGGTCGGTGGCGAGGATCTCCACGCCCGGGCGCAGCGGCAGCGGCTGCACGAACACCGAGCCGTCCTGCGCGTGCTTGGCGATGTTGCTGGCCAGCTCGCTGGCGAGGACCGCCGCCCGGTCCGGCAGCGCACCCGGCAGACCGCTGTCGAGGGCGATCCGGCGGGCGGTGGCGGCGGCCAGGTGGACCGCGCTGTAGTGGTCGATCCGGATGCGTACGGAGACGGGGGAGGGGCCCCGGGAGCTCAGCTCCGGAACCTTCGGGGTCGCCGGGGCCCCCGGGGCCGCGCTGCCCCGTGCCTGCCCCTCGTCCCGCATCAGCGCCCGTTCCAGCGGGTCGCGACGACCGTGGTGCCCTCGCCCGGGTGGCTGTGCACCGAGAACTCGTGCATCAGGCGGCGGGCCCCGCCCAGGCCGTGGCCCAGGCCCGCCCCGGTGGTGTAGCCGTCGGTCAGTGCCGCCTCCAGGTCGGGGATGCCGGGACCCTGGTCGCGTACGGTCAGGCGCAACCCGCTCCGGCCGCCCTGCCGGACCCGTTCCACGACGAGGCTGCCGCCGCCGCCGTGGATGTAGGCGTTGCGGGCCAGTTCGCTGGCGGCGGTGACGATCCGGGTCTGGTCGACCAGGCCGAAGCCCGCCGCGACGGTGGCCGCCCGTACCGCATGACGGGCCGTCAGGAGGTCTTCCTCGGTGACGACGGGGTAGGTCGCTGGGGCGTCGGGGTCGTCGGCCGTCCGGGAGTCCCCGAGGGCGAACCGCGTTCCGCCGGCGAGCTGTTCATCGTAGAGAGTCACGAGGGGCCTCCCCGGAGGGCTGGGGCATGCGCTGCCAGCCCAGCGCGACGAGGCCCTGTTCCGCGTTGAGGGCCGTCTCCACACCGGTCAGCTGGAGTCCGAGCTCGACCAGGGTGATCGCCACGGCGGGCCGCATGCCCGCCACGATCACCCGGGCCCCCAACAGCCTTGCCATGGTGGTGAGTTCCATCAGGGTGCGCGCCACGAAGGAGTCGACCAGCTCCAGCCGGGAGATGTCGATCAGGACGCCGCGCGCCGCGTCGCTCACGATCCGCTCGGTCAGCTCGTCGGTGAAGGCCACCGCCGACTTGTCGTCCAGTTCGTTCAGCAGCCCGGTCACCAGGACGTCGCCGAGCCGCAGGATCGGCACCCCGCCGGGCCGGGGGAGGGGCGTCATCACGGACCCGCCGGTGCGTACGACGAGGAGATCGACGGCTGGTCGGTGAGGCGGACCGCGGTGGCCAGCGCGTCGGCCAGCGTCGCGCGGGTCAGGATGGTCGACAAGTCGATGCCGAGCTGGGCGATGGTCTGCGCGATCGGCGGCCGGATGCCGGAGATGACGCAGTCCGCGCCCATCAGCCGTACCGCGTTCACCGTGTGCATCAGGTGCTGGGCGACGGCGGTGTCCACGGCCGGGACGCCCGTGATGTCGATGATGGCGACCTTCGCCTCGTGGTCCTGGATCGCCTGGAGGAGGTTCTCCATCACCACCTGGGTGCGGGCCGTGTCCAGGGTGCCGATCAGGGGCACCGCGAGGACGTGGTGCCACAGCCGTACGACCGGCGTGGACAGTTCCATCAGCTGGTTCGACTGGCGCTGGATGATCTCCTCGCGGCCCTCCACGTACGTCTCGAAGGACAGCGCCCCCGCCGCGTCGAGCAGCCGGTTGACCAGCACCGCCGCGGCGAACAGCTCGCTCGCGTCACGGGTGGTGTGCTGCACCGCCTCCAGGAGCGCCTCCTTGAGGGAGAGCACCGCGAGCGACGTCGCCGTCGGCGTCGCACCCGCGCGGGCCCGGCGCAGCGACAGCTCTATCACCGTCCTGCGCAGATCGTGCTGGGACGTCACGAGCCGTTCCACCGGGACGTCGCCTGCGAGCCCCGCGCCGAGGGCGGAGATCAGCAGCTCCGCCTCCTCGCGCAGTTGGTGCTCGCCCAGGTCGGCGCCCAGGGCCGACTGCTCCCGTTGGAGCCGGACCCAGCGATCCGCGATTTCCTGCTCACGTGTCCGCAGGGCGTCCAGAAGACGGTCCCGCACGGTGGTCTCGCTGGTACTCAACCCTCACCTCTCGCCATTGGCATCGCTTGCCGGGCGGCAGTCTGCCGGGGCCGCCGGTCGCCCGGACTTCCGGGCCTCCGGGGCTTCCGGCCGGACGATCCTCGTCGCCTCCGCTCGTCGTCTCCGCCGAACGGCCCGGACCACGCAGCCCACGGGCCCCGGTTACCCCGCCCGTCGCAAACCATGCGCCGGACTCCCGAGCGCCCTCGGGGCGGGAGTCACCCCGCGGGCCGCCCCGCGTTCCCGAGCAGTTCGGTGAGCGCCTCCGCCACCGCATCCGCGATCAGCGCGTGCCCCGCGTCGTCCGGGTGAAGCCCGTCGGCGAGCTGCTCGGGCCCGAGCAGCCCGAGCCCCGGCAGCAGGGCGAGCCGCCCGTCACCGGCCGCCGTCTCCTCCCGTACGGCGTCCTCCAGGGCCCCGCGCAACGCGCCGAGGGTGGCGCCCCGGGCGTTCGGGGCGTCCTCCGCGGCGGGCCGCAGCACCGGGGAGACCACGAGGAGGGGGGTGTCCGGATGGCCCCGGCGCACGAGAGCGAGGAAGGCGCGCACGGTCTCGCGCAGCAGCGGTACGTCGAACGGCGCGCGCCCCCAGCAGTTGGTGCCGAACGCCAGCGTGAGGGCGTCGGCCGGGAGCCCGGCGAGCTGCTGCGCCACGGCCAGCTCGGCGCGCCCCGCGCCCGCGTGGCCCAGGTTGACCGGCTCCAGGCCGAGGAGTCGGCCCGTGCGGGCGGGCCAGGCGTGCGCGGGCCGCGTCGACCACCAGCCCTCGGTGATGGAGTCGCCGTGCACGACCCAGCGGGGACGCGGCGGTGCGGGCTCGATCCGGCCGCCGAGCGCCCGTACCGCCAGCAGCCGGGGCGACTGGTTCTCGGGCGGGTGGACGGTGAACGGTCCCTGGAGGGGCGGGAGTTCGATGCGTACGACCGCTTCGTCCGGCGTCGGGTCGGCCAGTACCTCGGCGTGCCGCACGCCGTCCGCCCAGAGCCCGAACGCATGCGGCACTTCGCCCGGTTCGGCCTGGTAGCGGACCTCCACGGCCTTCGTCCCGTACGCGAGGAATTCCAGTGTGACGCCGACCGGCACCCGCGCACGCTCCAGCACGTCCCACGGCAGCCGGTCCAGATCGGCGGGATCGGCCCGCAACGGCTGCCCGTCCTCTTCGCGCCACGCGACTCCGCGCAGGAAGGGTCCGGCGTCCAGCCAGGTCATCGGTGCCTCCCCTCGGTTTGTCCCCGGGTCCGTCCCCGGTCCGTCCCGGACACCCTGCCCAGGTGAATGCCCGTACATGAGTGCGGATCGCATCGTGCTGGGAGGGCCTCCGGCCGCCGGTTCACGTACCGGACAAAAGGGAAATCGAAAACTGGAGCGCAACGAACCGCCGTCACCGGCCTTTGCACGCAATGATCATCCACGTATGCGCAAGGTTGCTGCATTACGACCGGGAACTGACACCTCATAGGCTTCACCGCTGTACGTGGAGTGGCGGGGACCGCCTGCTCGGCGGTTTCCCGGGCTTTCGGCTGCTTCGCCGTGCCTTCGGGGGAATCGTCGCGGTCACCCGCCGCCCGATGAGGCAGCAGAAGGAGCCACCCCCGTGTTGGACCAAGGCGCAGCGCCACCCGTCGTCCCCCCGACGTCCTCAGGAGCCTCGAACGGCTCCCCGCTGTGGCGGCGCAAGCCGGTCGAGCGGCTGGTCAGCGAGGGTGGTCAGGGTGAGGGCGGCACGCTTCGGCGCACGCTCTCCATGTGGCAGCTGACGATGATCAGCATCGGTGCCACGCTCGGCACCGGCATCTTCGTGGTGCTCGGCACGGCCGTCCCCAAGGCCGGTCCCGCCGTCACGATCTCGTTCGTGATCGCCGGTCTCACCGCGCTCTTCTCGGCCCTCTCGTACGCCGAACTCGCGGGCAGCATCCCGGTTTCCGGGTCCTCCTACTCGTATGCGTACGCAACGATGGGCGAATTCATCGCCTGGATCTGCGGCTGGTGCCTGGTCCTGGAGTACGGCGTCTCGGTGGCGGCGGTGGCCGTCGGCTGGGGCGAGTACCTCAATGAGTTCCTCGACGGGACGATCGGCGTCACCATCCCCGACGCCCTGTCCGCGCCGCCCGGCGACGGCGGCGTCTTCAACCTTCCCGCGCTGATCGTCGTGCTCCTCGCGATGGTCTTCCTGCTCGGTGGGGCCAAGGAGTCGGCCCGCGCCAACACGATCATGGTGGCGGTGAAGATCGGCGCACTGCTGCTCTTCTGCGTGATCGGCTTCCTCGGCTTCAAGTCCGGCAACTACGCGGACTTCATGCCGCTGGGCATGGCGGGCGTCAGCGCCGCCGGCGCCTCGCTCTTCTTCTCCTACATCGGCTTCGACGCCGCCTCCACCGCCGGTGAGGAGGCGAAGGACCCGCAGCGCGACCTGCCGCGCGCGATCATGCTTTCGCTGCTCATCGTCACCGTGCTGTACGTCCTGGTCGCGGCCGTCGCCGTCGGTGCGCGCAACTGGAAGGACTTCGAGGGCTCGGAGGCCGCACTCGCCGGGATCATGAAGGACGTCACGGGCCAGGCGTTCTGGGGCACCCTCCTCGCGGCCGGTGCGGTCATCGCCATCGCGAGCGTCGTCCTGACCGTGCTGTACGGCCAGACCCGCGTGCTCTTCGCGATGTCCCGCGACGGTCTGGTCCCCAAGGTCTTCGCGAAGGTCAGCCCGAAGACCGGCACGCCGCGCGTCAACACGATCATCGTGTCGCTCTTCTGCGGCATCCTGGCCGCGGCGATCCCGCTCGGCAACCTCGTGGACGCCACCAGCATCGGCACGCTCTTCGCGTTCGGCCTGGTCAACATCGCGGTGATCATCCTGCGCCGGACCCGCCCGGACATGAAGCGCACCTTCCGCGTGCCGCTCGGCCCGGTCTTCCCGATCCTCGGCTTCGGCTTCTGCGTGTACAACATGTTCGGACTCGGAACCGCGACCTGGGTGTATTTCGGAATCTGGATGGCCGTCGGTCTCGTGTTCTACTTCGGGTACGGCATTCGTCACTCGCAGCTGGCGAAGGGCGCGCCGGAGAAGGTTTCCGCAGACGCGTAGAAATGTGAACGACCCGCAGTGCGACTCAACGATCTCGACGAGCGAATCGTCCACGCCCTGGCGGCGGACGCCCGCCGCTCGTACGCCGACATCGGCTCCCTGGTCGGCCTCTCCGCCCCCGCGGTGAAGCGGAGGGTCGACCGGCTGCGCGCGGAAGGCGCCATCACCGGCTTCACCGTCCGGGTGGACCCGGCGGCGCTGGGCTGGGAGACCGAGGGCTTCATCGAGATCTACTGCCGTCGCAACACCTCGCCCGAGGCGATCAACCGAGGGCTTGAGCGGTACCCCGAGGTCGCGTCCGCCTCCACCGTCACCGGTGAGGCGGACGCGATCGTCCAGGTCTTCGCCTCCGACATGCGCCACTTCGAGCGCGTACTGGAGCGGATCGCGGGGGAGCCGTTCGTGGAGCGGACGAAGTCGGTGCTGGTGCTGTCGCCGCTGCTGCGGCGGTACTCGTCGGGGTCACCGGCGTAGCGGAACGGGCCTCGCGCCGCACGCCCCCGCAGCAGGTGATCACCCGAACGGCCCAACAGTAGGCGTCCAGCCGCACACCCCGCTCAGCAGGTGCTCAGCCGAGTTCCAGCGGGAGTACGTCGAAGTCCCCGGTCCGCGCGTCCACCTTCTCGATCGGCGCCGAACCGAGGCACTTGGGCAACCCCCTCGGCTGCTCCTTGACGGTGCCGTTCAGCAGCCAGCTGTAGCCCAGCCGGTCGCCTTCGGGACGGTCGTCCACCGTGATGCCGACCCGCTTGTTCCGCTGGCCCTCGATGTTGCTCTTCCGCACCGTTCCGCTGACCACGGCCACCTTCCCGCCGGTGACCAGGCAGTCCACCGTCACCTCGGCCCACTGCACGGTCCCGTTCGGCCAGCGGTGCCGGATCGAGAGGCCGCCCTTCGCCTGGTCCGGCATGCCCCCGCTCGCCAGGTGCGCGTCGAAGGCGAAGGTGATCTCGTGGCCGGGCCGGTCCAGCTGGGCCCTGCCGGTGAGGGCGGCGGCCTCGCGCGGCGCGGTCTGCCCCGCCTTCGACGCGGTCTGCCCCGCCTGCGCGGGGGCCTGCGCCTCCGGCCCCGACGCGGTCGCGGTGCCCGCCGCTCCCGCCGTGATCAGGAGGGCCGCGGACAGGGCGGCGAAACGGGTGCGGCGGGTGGCGATGCTGGTCATGGCGGGCCCTTTCGTACGGTGACGAGGCGGCCGGGGGCGGTGCCTCCCGGCGTCCCCCACTCTTCCGCCGCCCCCGCCCGCCCCACATCGCCCGCCGGGCCCACGCTCCTCCGCCGCCCGGCGGAGCCGCCCTCCGCCCCACGTCGGAGCGGGGCGGGCCGCCCCGGACGGGCACCCCTCGCCCCGTACGCAACGAATCGCCGCCGTACCCCCCTCCCGCGCAATGGATCAACGGTCGGTCCGCAACGCTCGCGCCTTGTCGGGGGCGAAGGCCGGACCGTACCGTCAGTAGGTCTCCTCCCTCCCCACCCGTCCGAGGTCCCCCATGCCGTCGTCCCCGCCCGCGCAGCCCCTGCGCATCGCCCTGCTCCAGAGCTCCGGGCGTCCCGGCTCCGTGGCCACGAACCTGAAGGTCCTCGACGAGGCCGCCGGGCGGGCCGTCTCGGCGGGCGCGGAGCTGCTGGTCTGCCCGGAGATGTTCCTGACCGGGTACGCCATCGGCAAGGACGCGGTCCACCGGCTGGCGGAGGCCGCCGACGGGGAGGGCGCGGACGCCGTCGCCGACATCGCGGCACGGCACGGCGTGGCGATCCACTACGGCTACCCCGAGCGCGACGGCGAGCAGGTCTTCAATTCCGCCCAGCTCATCGACGCCACCGGCACCCGCCGCGCCAACTACCGCAAGACCCATCTCTTCGGCGGCTTCGAGCAGGACGTCTTCGTCCCCGGCGAGCAGCCCGTCGTCCAGACGGACCTGAACGGCCTGAAGCTCGGCCTGATGATCTGCTACGACGTGGAGTTCCCGGAGAACGTCCGGGCGCACGCCCTCGCGGGCACCGACCTCCTCCTCGTGCCGACCGCCCAGATGCACCCCTTCGAGTTCGTCGCCGAGTCCCTCGTCCCGGTCCGCGCCTTCGAGAGCCAGATGTACATCGCGTACGTCAACAGGACCGGCCCCGAGGGCGAGGGCGACGATGCCTTCGAGTTCGTCGGCCTGAGCTGCCTGGCGAGCCCCGACGGGGCGACGCGGGTCCGCGCCGGGCGCGGCGAGGAACTCGTCCTGGGCGAGGTGGACGCGACCCTGCTGCACGCCTCCCGGGCGACCAACCCGTATCTGCGCGACCGCCGCCCGGGGCTGTACGGCTCGCTGAGCTGACCGCCCCGCCCGGGGCTGCACGGCTCGCCGAGCCGACCGCCCCCGCCCGGAGCCGTACGGCTCGCCGAGCCGACCGTTCCCGTACGCCTGTCTTCACTTCCTGTTCCGCCCCCGCAAGGAGTCCGTACCCCATGACGTCCACGGTGCCCACCGCCGTCCAGCACACCGACGCGCAGCCGCCGATCACCATGTTCGGTCCGGACTTCCCGTACGCGTACGACGACTTCCTCGCCCACCCGGCGGGCCTGGGACAGATACCCGCGGCCGAGCACGGCAGTGAGGTCGCGGTCATCGGCGGCGGCCTCTCCGGCATCATCGCCGCGTACGAACTGATGAAGATGGGCCTGAAGCCCGTCGTGTACGAGGCCGACCAGATCGGCGGCCGACTGCGCACGGTCGGCTTCGACGGACCGAGCACCGAGGGCCTGACGGCCGAGATGGGCGCGATGCGCTTCCCGCCGTCCTCGACCGCGCTCCAGCACTACATCGACCTGGTGGGGCTCACCACCAAGCCGTTCCCGAACCCGCTCGCGCCGGAGACCCCCTCCACGGTCGTCGACCTCAAGGGCGAGTCGCACTACGCGGAGACCGTCGCCGACCTGCCGCAGGTCTACCGCGACGTCGCCGCCGCCTGGAACGCCTGTCTCGAAGAGGGCGCCGACTTCTCCGACATGAACCAGGCCATGCGCGAGCGCGACGTCCCGCGCATCCGCGAGATCTGGGCCAGGCTCGTCGAGAAGCTCGACAACCAGACCTTCTACGGCTTCCTCTGCGCATCGGACTCCTTCAAGTCCTTCCGGCACCGCGAGATCTTCGGCCAGGTCGGCTTCGGCACGGGCGGCTGGGACACCGACTTCCCGAACTCCATCCTGGAGATCCTGCGCGTCGTCTACACCGAGGCCGACGACCACCACCGAGGCATCGAGGGCGGCAGCCAGCAGCTCCCGGTGCGCCTGTGGGAGCGCGAGCCGCAGAAGCTCGTGCACTGGCCGCTCGGCACCTCGCTGAAGTCGCTGCACGGCGGCGACCCGAAGCCCGCCGTGACCCGCCTCAACCGCACCGCGGGCAACGGCATCACGGTCACCGACTCCTCCGGCGACATCCGTACGTACCGGGCGGCGATCTTCACCGCCCAGTCCTGGCTGCTGCTCTCGAAGATCGACTGCGACGACTCGCTCTTCCCCATCGACCACTGGACGGCGATGGAGCGGACCCACTACATGGAGTCCTCGAAGCTCTTCGTGCCGGTCGACCGGCCGTTCTGGCTGGACAAGGCCGTCGACGACGAGGGCAACGAGACCGGCCGGGACGTGATGTCCATGACGCTGACGGACCGCATGACGCGCGGCACGTACCTCCTGGACGACGGCCCGGACAAGCCCGCCACCATCTGCCTCTCCTACACCTGGTGCGACGACAGCCTCAAGTGGCTGCCGCTGACCGCGCAGGAGCGGATGGAGGTCATGCTCAAGTCGCTCGGCGAGATCTACCCGAAGGTCGACATCCGCAAGCACATCATCGGCAACCCGGTGACCGTGTCCTGGGAGAACGAGCCCTGGTTCATGGGTGCGTTCAAGGCCAACCTGCCGGGCCACTACCGCTACCAGCGCCGCCTGTTCACCCACTTCATGCAGGACCGCCTCCCCGAGGACAAGCGCGGCATCTTCCTCGCGGGCGACGACATCTCCTGGACGGCGGGCTGGGCCGAGGGCGCCGTGCAGACCGCGCTGAACGCGGTCTGGGGCGTCATGCACCACTTCGGCGGCACGACGGACACGACCAACCCGGGCCCGGGCGACGTCTACGACGAGATCGCCCCGGTGGAACTGCCGGAGGACTGAGCTCCGTACGGCCGTCCTGGGCGGCTAGCGCAGCGGGGTGAGCAGGCACCTGCCCACCAGCCCGACCCCCGCGTCCATGCGCTGCGTGAACTCCCGTGCCAGATCCGGGAGTTCACGCAGTCCCCAGAGCACCCGGGCCGCCGCCCACGCCGCGTCCCTGGCCCGCTCCAGGCTCCACGTGCCGACCAGGTGCGTGAGCGGGTCCGCGATCTGCAGCAGGTCAGGGCCCGGCATCAGCTCCTCCCGGATGCGCTCCTCCAGCGCCACCAGCGTCTCGCCGACCCGGTCGAAGTCCGCCTCCACCTCGGTGGGCGCGCACCCCAGCGCCTCGCACGTGTCGACGACCGCGAGCGCGAGATCGTGCCCGATGTGCGCGTTGATGCCCGCGAGCGCGAACTGCAAGGGACGTACTCCCGGATGTCTGCGGTACTGGAACAGCGGCCGCCAGCAGGCCGCCGGACGGCGCCCTTCGGCAGCCGCGTCGACCGCTGCCAGATAACGTTCCGCGAACAACACGTCCAGGGTGGTCGCCGTACCCGGATCGAGGAAGCGTCCGCCGTGGATCTGCCGGTCGATCTCCTCGGTCACGGTGAGGTACACCCGGTTGAACACCGCGACCCCGTCCCTCTCGGGCCAGTCTTCACGGACCGTCCGCATTCGCCCCATCACGGAGTGCAGGGAGTGCGGAAATCCCGGGGATTTCACGGCGGACCGCGTCTCGCGCGGGTGCGCGAGACGTGTACGGTCCCTCTCAACTGTGAAGCGCGAGTAGTGCTCGATCGGTGACATGGGGGCAGCGTCCCAGTCCCGGGCTCGGCACGATGCAGCCCGGCCGGGGCTTCCCCAGAACGAGGGAACGGAACGCCCCCGGTGCCGGGGGAAAGGGGGGAGGGTCACGGTGTCAGGCATACCGGGCCAACGCCGGAAGGACCGTGCCGAAGGACGGCGCGGGGGCCACGGCAGAGTGAGCGGCAGCGGTACCGGAAGCGGTACGAGCAGCCCGGCGGGCGAAGCGCCCGCAGACGAGGCCGGGGGCAAGGACCAAGGGGCCGCCGCCGACCGTACGGGCTCCCCCGAAGGGGGCCGACGGGCGGACAGAACCGGCCGCAGGGGCGCCAGGAGCGGTGCCCGAGGGACCGGCGGCAAGGAACAGCGTGTGAATTCGCGGGCGGGTGCGCGGGCCGGAACGCGGGTGAACGCTGCCGCGCTGCGCGGCGCGATGGCCGTGGTCGCCTCCGCCGTGGTCGCCGTCGGCGGCGTCACCGGAGTCGTCTCCGCGACCTCGGGCGACACGGAGCGCTCCACCGCGATACCCGAGGTGACGAAGACGCCCGTGGTGCCGCCCCTGCCCGCGGTCCCCAGCCCTTCGGCCACCTCCCCCTCTCCGTCGCCCAGCGCCACCGCGACGAAGAAGGCGGAGAAGAAGAAGCCGCCGAAGAAGGCGAAGCCGCCGCAGAACCAGAGCGCGCCCGTCTCCGGCAGCCTCTACCTGCACCAGGAGTCCCAGGTACTGGACTGGGTACGGGCCAACCGGGGCGACCCGCGGCACTCCCTCATCCAGTCGAAGATCGCCGCGCAGCCGGCCGCCGTCTGGTTCGCCGAGTACAACCCGAGCACCATCACGAGCAGGGTCCGCGCGGTCACGTCCGGCGCGGCGCAGGCCGGGCGCGTTCCCGTGGTCGTCCCGTACGCGATCCCCGAGCGGGACTGCGGCGGCGCCTCGCAGGGCGGTGCGCCGAGCTTCGACGCGTACGACTCCTGGATCGGCAAGTTCGCCGCCGGGCTCGGCAAGGGCGACGTGATCGTCATCCTCGAACCCGACTCCATCGCCCAGACCGACTGCCTGGACGCGGGGCAGCGCGCCAACCGCTTCGGGGCGCTCTCCCGGGCGGGCAAGGCCATCCACGCCGCCAACCCGAACGCCCGCGTCTACTTCGACGCGGGCCACTCCGGCTGGCACGCGGCCTCCAAGATGGCGGGCTTCCTGCGCCAGGCCGACGCCGCGACCAGCAGCGACGGCATCTTCACCAACGTCTCCAACTTCCACCGCACCGCCGACGAGGTCTCCTACGCCCGCCGGGTCCTCTCGGCCCTCGGCGGCCCGTCCTCCCTGGGCGCGGTGATCGACACCAGCCGCAACGGCAACGGGGCCCCGGCGGCGGGCCAGTGGTGCGACCCCTCGGGGCGCGCGTTGGGGCGTCCGCCGACGACGAAGACGGGGGAGTCGCGGATCGACGCGTACCTCTGGGTCAAACTTCCGGGGGAGTCGGACGGTTGCAAGGGGGCGGCGGGCAGCTTCACCCCCGACTACGCCGTGGAACTGGCGCGGGGCTGACCCGCCCCGAGCGGGGCCCGGAGCCTTCTGGTCCGGAGCCCCGCTCCACCGCTCCGGCGGGCGGTAGCGGTCTGCGCCTGCGGCGGGCCACCCCAACCCCGCCCCTTCACCTGAACCCTGACGGGGCTGGGGTTTCGGAGGGGGGCTGCGCCCCTCGCCCCCTGCACGGCTTCGCCGCGCGTCCTCAAACGCCGGACGGGCTGGTTTTGCCCCCGGATCACCCCTTGCCCGAAGACCCCTCGTCGTACGACGACGTCCCCGCGTCCAGCAGCGGCTCCCGCTCCCCGGCGGACTCCTTCATGTGCGCCGGCGCCAAGGCCCTCAGCACGTGGTACCCCGTGATCACCACAATCGTCCCCAGCGCGATCCCGCTCAGCTCGAAGCTGTCCGAGAACTTCAGGCTCACCCCGCCGACCCCGATGATGATCCCCGCCGCCGCCGGCACCAGATTCAGCGGATTCCGCAGGTCCACCTTCGCGTTGATCCAGATCTGAGCGCCCAACAGCCCGATCATCCCGTACAGGATCACCGTGATTCCCCCCAGCACGCCCCCGGGAATCGCCGCCACGATCGCCCCGAACTTCGGACACAGCCCGAACAGCAGCGCGAAGAAGGCCGCGGCCCAGTAGGCCGCCGTCGAGTACACCCGGGTGGCCGCCATCACCCCGATGTTCTCGGAGTACGTCGTGTTCGGCGGTCCGCCCACCGCCGTCGACAGCATCGACGCCGCACCGTCCGCCGCGATCGCCGTGCCCAGCTTGTCGTCGAGGTTGTCGCCGGTCATCTCCCCGACGGCCTTCACGTGTCCCGCGTTCTCCGCGATCAACGCGATCACGACCGGCAGGGCGACCAGGATCGCCGACCACTCGAAACTCGGCCCGTGGAAGGACGGCAAGCCGATCCAGTCAGCCGTGCCCACCCCCGAAAGGTCCAGCCGCCAGTGGTCGGTGGCGGCACCCCCGCCCACCGGCGAATTGATCTTCCCGAAGACCTGGTCGAAGACCCACGAGATTCCGTAGCCGAAAATCAACCCGAGAAAGATCGCGATCCGCGACAGGAAACCTCGCAGCGCCACCACCGCCAAACCGGTGAACAGCATCACCAGCAGCGCCGTCCACTGGTCCTGCGGCCAGTACGTCGAAGCGGTCACCGGCGCGAGATTGAAGCCGATCAGCATCACGACCGCGCCCGTCACCACCGGCGGCATCGCCGCATGGATGATCCGCGCCCCGAACCGCTGCACCGCCAGGCCCGCCAGGAAGAGCGCCGCGCCGACCACGAACACCGCACCGGTCACCGTGGCGCTGTCGCCGCCCGTCGCCCGGATCGCCGCCGCCACACCCACGAAGGACAGCGAACAGCCCAGGTAGGAGGGGACCTTCCCCTTCGTCGCGAGCAGGAAGATGGCCGTCGCGACACCCGACATCATGATGGCGAGGTTCGGGTCGAGGCCCATGAGCACCGGGGCTACGAAACTCGCCCCGAACATGGCGACCACATGCTGCGCACCCAACCCCGCCGTCCTCGGCCACGACAGCCGTTCGTCGGGTCGGACGACGGCTCCGGGCGCGGGATTGCGCCCGTCGCCGTGCAAGGTCCAGCGGACGCCGAGGCCCATGGATGTGCTCCCGTTCAGCTCTGTACTGCTCTGCAAGTGATCCCGCCCGGTCAAGATCGATCGAGCAGGATCAAATGCTATGGCTGAAAAGGGGCACTCACTCCCCGGAGAGGGGCCCGCGTCTCCGGGAGGGAAGTCCCTACTTTCCGGCGGGTTCCAGCGGAGCCGCCTCCCGTCCCGCCCCGCGCAGCACCTGAGCACCCACCACCAGCCCGAACGCCAGCACCGTCACCAGCCCGAACGACACCACCAGCGACGTCGCGTCCGCGACCGCCCCGATCGCCGACGGGGCGATCAGGCCCGAGGTGTACGTGATCGTGGCGACGCCCGCGATGGCCTGGCTGGGGTTGGGTCCGCTGCGGCCCGCCGCCGCGAACGCCAGCGGTACGACGACCGCCACCCCGAGCCCGATCAGGGCGAACCCGGTCAGTGCCAGCGGGACGTTGGGGGCGAAGACGACCAGCAGCCCGCCGACCGTGGCCGCCACTCCGCCGACCCGCACCGTCGGCACCGGGCCGAACCGGTCCACCACCTTGTCGCCCGCCAGCCGCGCGATCGCCATCGTCAGGGCGAACGCCGTCGTCGAAGCCGCCGCGATGCCCGGGTCCGTCGACAGGACGTCCCGCAGGTACACCGCCGACCAGTCCAGGCTCGCCCCTTCCGCGAACACCGCGCAGAAACCCACCGCACCGATGATCAGCGCCGACCTCGGCGGCAGCGTGAAGTGCGGCGGCGCCTCCTCCTCCGGCGCACTGCGCAGGTCCAGTACGCCCTGGCAGGCGGCGAGCCCGAGGGCGGTGAGGACCACGGCGGCGATCAGGTGGTGCACCCGCGCGTCACTGCCCAGGTGCGCGGCCAGCGTGCCGCCCGCCGAGCCGATCAGCGCGCCCAGGCTCCACATCCCGTGCAGCCCCGACATGATCGACTTCCCGAGCCGGTTCTCCACCTCCACGCCCAGCGCGTTCATGGCCACGTCCGACATGCCCGCCGTGGCTCCGTACACGAAGAGCACCGCGCACAACGTCCAGACGTTCGGTGCGAGCGAGGGCAGGGTCAGCGCCAGCGTCCAGAGGGCCAGTAGCCCGCGCAGCGCGTTGCGCGCGCCGAGCCGGTGCGTGATCGCCCCCGCCACCGGCATCGCCACCGAAGCGCCGATCGCCGGGAAGGCCAGGGCGAGACCGAGCTGGCCCGCGCTGATCGAGGCGTGGTCCTGGATCCACGGGATGCGGGTGGCGAAGCTGCCGGTCACCGCCCCGTGCACACAGAAGACGGCGGCGATGGCGTACCTCGCCCGCTTCACCCGTTCCGTACCGAATTCCATGACTCCCCTTCGCCCCGGGGCGGTCGTCGTGCGGCCCCGGACAGCCGCTGTCTCCGTATCGCGCCGTAAACTATCAGGAAGCCTGCCTGATAAATAGGGCGGAAAGACGCTCGCGATCTGAAAGGATCAGCGCCATGCCCGCCTCTCCGAGCACCGCCCGCGCCATCAACGACCGGCGCGCCCTGCACCTGCTCCAGGAGGAGGGCCCGCTCACGGCGGGACGGCTGAAGGAGCTCACCGGACTCTCCCGGCCCTCCGTCGCCGACCTCGTCGAGCGGCTCCAGAGTGCGGGCCTCATCGCCGTCGTCGGCGAGAGCGGCGCCGAGCGGCGCGGCCCCAACGCCCGGGTGTACGGGATCGTCGCCGACCGCGCCCACCTGGCCGCCCTCGACGTACGGACCGACAGCGTCGGCGTCGGGGTCGCGGACCTCCTCGGCAACCCGCTCGCCGAAGCCACCCTCGCCGTCGCCGGGGACACCCCCACCGAACAGGCGGTGGAGGCGGCCGTCGCCCTCCTGGAGCGCACCGCCCGCGAGGCGGGCGCCGACGGCCTGCACACCGTCGCCGTCGGCGCCCCCGGCCTCATCGACCCGGCCTCCGGCGAACTGCGCGACACCTCAGGACTGCCCGCCTGGCACCGAAGACTGGTCGCCGCCCTCCAGAAGCGGCTGCCCGCCACCGTCCTCGTGGAGAACGAGACCAACCTCGCCGCCGTCGCCGAGCAGCGCCTCGGCGCCGCGCGCGGGCACGACACCTTCGTCTTCCTGTGGCTGGGGGAGGGCGTGGGCGCGGCCGTCGTGCTGGACGGGAAGGTGCGCAGGGGCGCCTCGGGCGGTGCGGGCGAGGTGGGCTTCCTGCCCGTTCCCGGTACGGCAGGGCTGCCCTCCGCCACCGACTGCGACGGCGGCTTCCACTCCCTGGTGGGCGGTGCCGCGGTCTGCGAACTGGCCGAGGCGCACGGCCTGCCCGGCGGCCCCGAAGGGCCGGCGGTCATCGCGGCGGCACTGGAGGCGGGGGAGCGCGCCGAACCCTTCCTCGACGCCCTCGCCGAACGCCTCGCCCTCGGGGCCGCGGCCGTCGTGGCCGTCCTCGACCCGGGCTGCGTCGTCCTCGGCGGCGACATGGGCCTCGCGGGCGGCAAGGCCCTGGCCGCCCGCGTCGAGGCCCGGCTCGCCGGACTCTCGCCGCTGCGCACGGAGGTGCGGGCCGGGGAGCTCGGCGGCGGTGCGGTGCTGAGCGGCGCGCTGCTCATCGCCCGCGAGGCCGCGCAGGACGACCTCTTCGCCCCGGCTCCGTAAACGGCGGTACGTCACCCCGGCTCCGCAAACGACGGTACTTCGCCCGGCTCCGTGAACGACAGCACTTCGCCCCGGCCCCCCAGTACAGGGAGGGAGCCGGGGCGAAGTGTGGGGCGTGGTCCGGGTCAGCGGGCCCTCGGCGGCTGCCTCAGCAGGCGCCCAGGTCCTGCCACACGCCCCATTCGCCGGTGGTGCCGGGCTCCGCGCCCTGCGTCCACCACTTGGCCTTCCACTGGCGGCCCTTGTGCGACACGGTCGCCCCGCCGCTGTACGGGGTGTCCGCGACGTACGCGGGCGCGGTGCACGCGCCCGGGGTGGGGGTCGGTGTCGGCGTCGGCCCGGGGCCGCCCGTACCCGGCTCGACGGTCTCCGTGCCGCGTGCCAGGTCCCCGGCGAGCGCGTACGAGGTGCCGCCGATGTTCACCGTCCAGTTCCACGGGGTGGAGACCGGCAGGTAGTAGTTGAAGGAGAGGTCCACCGAGGCGCCGGGGGCCAGCGACTGCCACGCCGGGAGCTTCAGCGAAGCCCGGTGGAAGTCGCCCTTCAGACCGCCGACGTTGCTGCCGGTGTGGTCGCTGCTGATCACCTTGGTGCCGAAGCCCGACTGGTCGGACGCGTTGTTCGGAGCCGCCGTCGCGTAGTCGAACTGGAACTCCGTACCGCCGGGCAGTGCCGTCTTCGTGTTGTTGGTGATCTTCAGCTTCGGCGTGATCGGGTAGTTGGAGTCGCCCAGCTTGAAGTCGCCGAACTCCACGCCGATGTTCACGGCCTTCTTCGGCAGCGCCTTGTTCGACACGGCCGCGCCGTACGGCTTCGCCGCCTTGAACTTGTCGTACATCAGCGAGGTCAGCGTGGAGCCCGTCTCGTACTGGCCCTTGGCCGCGTTCCAGCCGTAGTCGCCCGCCAGCTCCCAGATCATCGTGCCGCCGATGCCCCGGTCCACCACGTAGTCGGCCTTGGCGCCGATGGACTGGTCGTCCTCGGTCGACAGGAAGACCTTCTTCTCGGCGTTCCACAGCCACGGCGCGACCAGCGAGGCGTCGTACTTGCGGACGTAGGTGCCGGTCAGCTTGGTGCCGGTGGGGAAGCCGTACTTCCCGACGTAGTCGCCGACGATCCCCTTCTCCAGGTTCTTCGCGTGCCACATCGGGTTGGAGCCCGCCGGGGACTCCTTGCCGTTGTCGTCCTTGTCGTGCCACAGGTTGTCGATGCCGACCGCGCCGTCGCCGCACTTGGTCAGACCGGACCCGGCCGGGCAGGTGGTGGCCGCGGCCTTGCCCCACAGTCCGTCGGTGCCGCCCTGCACGTTCTTGTGGCCGCGCGTGTAGTAAGGCAGGCCCACGTTGATGCGTCCCGACGGCATCGAGCCGCGGAAGTAGTGGTACGCCCAGTCCGTGTTCAGGTAGCCGATGCCGCCGTACTGCGCGCTGCCGTAGACGTTGGCGGCGGCCAGCTCGCCGTCCTTGCCGTTGTCGAAGAGCGCGGCGTTCGGGCCGACGTGCTCGTTCCAGGCGCCGTGCAGGTCGTACGACATGATGTTGACGTAGTCCAGGTACTTCTGGACCTGGAAGGTCTCCATGCCGCGCAGCAGGTAGCCGGAGGAGGGGGCGGCGACGGTGAGCAGGTAGTGCTTGCCGTCGGCGGCGCCCGCACGGTCCAGCTTCTCGCGCAGGGTCTTCATCAGGACCGCGTAGCCCTTGACGAGACCGGCGCGGCGGGCGTTGGAGAGGGACCAGTCGAGCGGGTTGCCCGCGTCCTTCATCGTGGTCGGGTACTCGTAGTCGATGTCGACGCCGTTGAACCCGTACTTCTTGATGAAGTCGACGGTCGAGGCGGCGAAGGTGTCGATGCCCGCCTGGTTGACCGAGCCGTCGGCGTTGGTGGCCATGGAGTAGAAGCCACCGGAGTTCACGCGCTTGCCGTCGTCGCCGAAGTAGCCGCCGGTCTCGGCCCAGCCGCCCACCGAGACCAGGGTCTTGACGTTCGGGTGCTGCTTCTTGAACTTCGTCAGCTGGTTGAAGTGGCCCTTGTACGGGAGCGCGGGGTCCATCTCCGCGCCCGCCACGCCCGGCCAGGTCATGCCGGTGGCGGCGTTCTTCTCGCCGTCCGTGCCGACCGAGATCTTGTTGTCGCCGCCGATGTGCGCGAAGGCGTAGTTGAGGTGGGTGACCTTGTCCCAGGGGATGTCGGACGCCAGGTAGGAGGGCAGACCGTCCTTGCCGGTCCGCCAGCCGGTGAAGTAGCCGATGATCCGGCGCTGGTGGTCGGCGCCCATCTTCTCGCGGCCCTCGGTGTCGTAGACCGAGCAGTACGGGACGTCCACGCCCGGTGTCTTGTAGAGCCCGTCCGGTCGACAGGACTCGTTGTCCACGGCGGCGGGGGCGTCCGCCGGGGCGGCGGTGGCGGAGAGGGTGCCGACGAGGAGCGCGGCGAGAGCGGTGGCCGCGGTTCCGGCGGCGAGGAGGGAAGCCCGGGTGCCCGATGAACGGGTACGCGTGGGTCTTGTGGGGGACAGCACGTCAGGTCCTCCTGGGGAGGCTCGGCGTCACACGGCGACGGTACGGGGATGGTCCGTGATGCGTGCCCGGGGTGTGCGCACACCGGCGGGCTGTCTCCTGGGAGGTGACGCAGACGTTAAAAGGACTAGACCAAGGCGTCAATAGGTCTGGACCAGTTAAAGGCCGACCCGTCCCCACGTGCGCCGAATGTGACCCCGCCCACACCGCTGTGAGTCAGCCCACAGGCAACTCCTGGTATGGCCGCCGATCAGTCGTGGCACACTGGCCCTGTACCAGCAGCAGCGCACTCCGGGGTCGGTGTAATTCCGAACCGGCGGTTATAGTCCGCGACCCGGTCACCTCCAGTGACCGGTTGACCAGGTGTAATTCCTGGACCGACGGTGAAAGTCCGGATGGGAGGCAGTGCGCGGCGGGCCGTCACAGGTCTTTTCGGTACGCCGCCGTCGGCGGGTTCGGACCCGGTTTTCTCCCGGGCGGAGCCCTCTCTTCCGGCTCGGCGTGGCCGTTGTCGTACCCCGTGACGCACCCGTTTTCTCTGTCGACATCGACAGGCCCCGGAGTCCGTGCCCGAAGAGGCAGGAGGACCCGGTGGCAACCGCCGCAGCCGAGCAGCCCGGTCACAGCGACCGGACCGGCGAGAAGGCCATGCGCCGAGCGATCGCGCTCGCCGCCCGCGCCCTCGGCGCCACCAGCCCCAATCCCGTCGTCGGATGCGTCATCACCGACGCCTCGGGCACCCCCGTCGGCGAGGGCTACCACCAGCGTGCGGGAGGCCCGCACGCCGAGGTGCACGCCCTCCGCGACGCGGGCCGGGCGGCCCGTGGCGGCACCGCCTACGTCACCCTGGAGCCCTGCAACCACACCGGCCGCACCGGTCCCTGCGCGCAGGCCCTCATCGACGCCGGGATCGCCCGCGTCGTCTACGCGGTCGGCGACCCGAACCCGCAGGCCACCGGTGGAGCTGACACCCTGCGCGCCGCCGGTCTCCAGGTCGAGCAGGGCCTCCTCGAAGCGGAGGCCGCCGCCGGGAACACCGCCTGGCTCACCTCCGTACGCCTGCGTCGTCCGTACGTCCTGTGGAAGTACGCCGCCACCCTCGACGGGCGCATCGCCGCCGCCGACGGCACCAGCCGCTGGATCTCCGGTGCCGAGTCCCGCGCCGACGTGCACCGCCTGCGCGCCGAGGCCGACGCGGTCGTCGTCGGCTCCGGAACGCTGCACGCCGACGACCCGCACCTCGCCGTCCGGGGCATCGACGGCGCGGTCCAGCCGCTGCGCGTCGTCCTCGACACGAACGCCACGATCACCCCGGGCGCCCGCGTCCTCGACGACGCCGCGCCCACCCTGATCGCGGTCGCCGAGGACGCGAAGACCGACCTCCCCGACGTCGTACGGCTGCCCCGCACGGGGACAGGACTCGACGTGAAGGCCCTGCTCAGCGAGTTGTACGAGCGAGGAGCGCGGTCCGTGCTCCTCGAAGGCGGACCCACCCTCGCGGGCGCGTTCGTCGCCGCCGGAGCCGTAGACAAGGTCGTCGGCTACCTCGCCCCCGTACTCCTCGGCGCGGGCCCCGCCGCCCTCGCCGACGCAGGAATCACCACGATCGCGGACGCGTTGCGCCTCCAGGTGACCGACACGGTCCGCATCGGCCCCGACCTCCGCATCACCGCCGTCCCCACTGCTTCTAAGGAGCGCTGAGCGTGTTCACCGGAATCGTCGAAGAACTGGGTGAGATCACCGCCGTCGAGAACCTCGGCGACTCCTCCCGCTTCCGCCTGCGCGGCCCCCTGGTCACCGAGGACGCGAAACACGGCGACTCCATCGCCGTCAACGGCGTCTGCCTCACCGTCGTCGACACCGCCGACGGCGAGTTCACCGCCGACGTCATGGCCGAGACCCTCAACCGCTCCAGCCTCGGCGCCCTCACCGTCGGCTCCCGCGTCAACCTGGAGCGCCCCATGGCGCTCGGCGGACGCCTCGGCGGCCACCTCGTCCAGGGCCACGTCGACGGCACCGGCACCATCGTCGACCGCGAGCCCTCCGAGCACTGGGAGATCGTCAAGGTCGCCCTCCCGGACGGGCTCGCCCGGTACGTCGTGGAGAAGGGCTCCATCACGGTCGACGGCGTCAGCCTCACCGTGGTCGACGCGGGCGACGACTACTTCACCATCAGCCTCATCCCCACCACCCTCGCGCTGACCACGCTCGGCATCAAGCAGGCCGGAGACCCGGTCAACCTCGAAGTGGACGTCCTCGCCAAGTACGTCGAGCGGCTGCTCGGCACCCGAACCACCTCCAAGGAGACCGTGAAGTGAGCGCCCTGTCCTGGCTCAACTCCGAAGCCTTCACGGCCTTCGGCCAGCACATCCTGTGGTCCGACATGATCGGCAACAGTGTCGGCCTGCTCGCCCTCGCGCTGGGCTGGCGGCGCTCCATATGGACCTGGCCCGCCCAGCTCGCCTCCGGCGTCATCCTCGTCGCCGCCTACGCGTCCGTGCACCTCAGCGGCGGTGTCGGCAAGCAGCTCCTGGTCATCGGCGTCGCCCTGTGGGGCTGGCGGCAGTGGCAGCGCGGCAAGCAGCAGGCGCAGGACGGGACGATCGCCGTCCGCTTCGCCACCTGGCGCGAGCGCGGCCTGCTGTTCGGCGGCGCGGCGCTGGGCACCCTCGCCGTCGGCGGCCTCTTCACGCTCTTCCCGACGCTGTCCTGGAGCCCGTGGGCCGACGCGTACATCTTCGTCGGCACCCTCGTCGCGATGGTGGCCCAAGCCCGTGGCCTGGTCGAGTTCTGGTTCGCCTGGCTGCTCGTCGACCTCGTCGGCGTCCCGCTCGCCTTCACCAGCGGACTCGCCTTCTCCGGTTTCGTCTACGTCATCTACCTCGCCCTCGTCCTGTGGGGGATGCGGGACTGGTGGCTGCGCTCCCGCGCCGCCGCCGCGCCCGCACTGGAAGGAGCCACGGCATGACCACCGCCCTGAAGCCCGCTCTGACGCCCGCCCCGTACGACAGCCGGGAGGCACTCATGGACCTCCACGAGGAATTCGCCCTCGACCCCGTCGAGCAGGCGATCCGTGACATCGGAGCCGGCCGCCCGATCGTCGTGGTCGACGACGAGGACCGCGAGAACGAGGGCGACCTGATCGTCGCCGCCGAGCTGATCACGCCCGAGATCGTCGCGTTCATGATGAGCGAGTGCCGCGGCCTGATCTGCGCCCCCATGGAGGGCCCGGAGCTGGAGCGCCTCGCCCTTCCCCAGATGGTCGAGCACAACACCGAGTCGATGCGGACGGCCTTCACCGTCTCCGTCGACGCCTGTGCCGAGCACGGCGTGACCACCGGAATCTCCGCCTCCGACCGCGCCGCGACCCTCCGCCTGCTGGCCTCGGGCGACAGCATCCCCGGCGACTTCGTCCGCCCGGGACATATCTTCCCGCTGCGCGCCCGGCCCGGCGGCGTCCTGGTCCGCGACGGCCACACCGAGGCCGCCGTGGACCTGGCCCGTCTCGCCGGACTGCGCCCCGCCGGAGCCATCGTGGAGATCGCCGACGAGAACGGCGTGATGCTCCGCCTCCCCGAGCTGATCCCCTTCGCCCGCAAGCACGGCCTGACGATCATCTCCATCGAGGACCTGATCGCATACCGCCGCGCCACCGAGGCCCCCGCCCCCGCCGAGGCCCCCGCCCCCGTCGTCCTGCGCGAGGCCGAGGTCCACCTCCCGACCTCCGCC
The DNA here is from genome assembly GCF_026342435.1 of Streptomyces sp. NBC_00237. Lineage (NCBI taxonomy): Bacteria > Bacillati > Actinomycetota > Actinomycetes > Kitasatosporales > Streptomycetaceae > Streptomyces > Streptomyces sp. NBC_00237. The sequence goes on from NZ_JAPEMT010000001.1 coordinate 3,157,304, forward strand.
GGCGAGTTCACCGCGTACGGCTACCGCGCCCCCGACGGCGTCGAGCACGTCGCCCTCGTCCACGGCGAGATCGGCGACGGCGAGGACGTCCTGGTCCGGCTCCACTCCGAGTGTCTGACCGGCGACATCTTCCACTCGCTGCGCTGCGACTGCGGCCCCCAGCTCGACGCCTCGCTGCGCAAGGTCACCGAGGCCGGGCGGGGCGTCGTCGTCTACCTCCGCGGCCACGAGGGCCGAGGCATCGGACTGCTGTCCAAGCTCCGTGCGTACGAACTCCAGGAGCGCGGCGTCGACACCCTCGACGCCAACCTCGAACTCGGCCTGCCCGCCGACGCCCGCGACTACGCGGCGGGCGCGCAGATCCTCGCCGACCTCGGCGTGCGCAGCCTGCGTCTGATGACGAACAACCCGGACAAGATCACCGCGCTGGTACGCAACGGACTCACCGTGAGCGCGCGCGAAGCGATGCCCGTCACGGCGGGCGAGCACAACCTGCGCTACCTGCGCACCAAGCGGGACCGCATGGGCCACGACCTGCCCTGGCTGGACGGCGCGGCCGCCCCCACCTGCGGCAACCAGTAACCCCACTCAAGAAGCACTCAAGAAGAGAGAAACAGCGTGAGCGGCAAGGGTGCACCCGAACTGAGCGTCAAGAACTGCAACGACCTGCGGGTGGCGGTGATCGCGGCCCAGTGGCACGAGAAGATCATGGACGGCCTCGTCGACGGCGCCCTGCGCGCCCTGCACGAGCTGGGCATCGACGAGCCCACCCTGCTCCGGGTCCCCGGCAGCTTCGAACTCCCCGTCGTCGCCAAGGTCCTCGCAGGCCGGGGCTACGACGCGATCGTCGCCCTCGGCGTCGTCATCCGAGGCGGCACTCCCCACTTCGAGTACGTGTGCCAGGGCGTCACCCACGGCCTCACCCAGGTCTCCGTCGACACCGGCGTCCCGATCGGCTTCGGCGTGCTGACCTGCGACACCGAGGAGCAGGCCCTCGACCGCGCCGGGCTCCTCGGCTCCACCGAGGACAAGGGCCACGAGGCCGTCACCGCCGCCGTCGCCACCGCCACCACGCTGCGCACGGTCGCCGAACCCTGGCGCTGAGTGCCTCAGACGGACCCCGTACTCTAAGGACCATCATGGCCAACAAGACTTTCGAAGAGCTCTTCACCGAGCTCCAGCAGAAGGCCGCCAACGGCGACCCCACCACCTCCCGCACCGCCGAGCTGGTGGACAAGGGCGTCCATGCCATCGGCAAGAAGGTCGTCGAGGAGGCCGCCGAAGTCTGGATGGCCGCCGAGTACGAGGGCAAGGAAGCCGCCGCCGAGGAGATCTCGCAGCTGCTCTATCACGTCCAGGTGATGATGGTCGCGCGCGGGATCTCGCTCGACGACGTCTACGCCCACCTCTGAGCACACCTCTCTCCCCCTCTGCTGTCCCCTTCGCATCAAAGGAAGCTGACCTCATGCTGCGCATCGCCATCCCGAACAAGGGCTCCCTCTCCGGACCTGCGTCGGCGATGCTCCATGAGGCCGGCTACCAGCAGCGCAAGGAGTCCAAGGAACTCGTCCTCGTCGACCCGGCCAACGAGGTGGAGTTCTTCTACCTCCGCCCCAAGGACATCGCGATCTACGTCTCGGCCGGCCGCCTCGACATCGGCATCACCGGCGAGGACCTGCTGATCGACTCCGGGGCCGGCGCCGAGCCGATCCTCCCGCTCGGCTTCGCCCGCTCCACCTTCCGCTTCGCCGCCAAGCCGGGTACCGCCACCTCCCTGGAGGACCTGGCGGGCAAGACGATCGCCACCTCGTACGAGGGCATCGTCGCGAAGTTCCTCGCCGAGCGCGGCATCGAGGCGGCCGTGGTCCACCTGGACGGCGCCGTCGAGACCGCCATCGAGCTGGGCGTCGCCCAGGTCATCGCGGACGTCGTGGAGACCGGCACCTCGCTGCGCAACGCAGGGCTTGAGGTCTTCGGCGAGCCGATCATGACCTCCGAGGCCGTCGTCATCCGGCGCACCGGGGCCGACGCGGACGACCCCAAGGTCCAGCAGTTCCTGCGCCGCCTCCAGGGCGTCCTGGTGGCCCGTTCGTACGTGATGATGGACTACGACTGCCGGGTCGAGCACCTGGAGAAGGCCGTCGCGCTGACCCCCGGTCTGGAGTCCCCGACGATCTCCCCCCTCCACCACGAGGGCTGGGTCGCGGTCCGCTCCATGGTCGCCGCCAAGGAGGCCCAGCGGATCATGGACGACCTCTACGAGCTGGGTGCGCGCGCCATCCTCACCACGGCCATCCACGCCTGCCGCCTCTGACCCGTCTGCCCTTTTCCTCCCGTACGAAGGATGCCGTCCGCCGTGTCGCAGCCCCAGCTTCCCGCCCTCCCGGTCACCTTCCGGCCGAACCGGACCAGGGCGGTGCTGCTGACCGTGGGCACCGCGATGTTCGTCGTGGTCTCGGCGGTCGGCTTCCTGCTGGAGGGGCTCGGCCCCGGCGAGCGGATCACCTTCGTGTTCACCGGTGCGCTGTTCTTCGGCGTACTGCTGCTGCTCAGCCGCCCCAAGGTGGTCGCGGACGAGGGCGGCGTCACCGTCGTGAACCTCACCACCAAGCGGCGGCTCGCCTGGGCGGAGATCCTCAAGGTCAATCTGCGCCCCGGTGACGCCTGGGTCTTCCTCGACCTGAGCGACGGCACCAGCCTGCCCGCGCTCGGCATCCAGCCGGGCGTCGCCAAGGAGAAGGCCATCCGTGACGCCCGCGCGCTGCGCGACCTCGTCGAGGCGCACGGCACGCACGAGAACTGAGCCTCCCCGCGCGCGGCCGGTCCCGCGCGTACGGCCTGGGCACCTGCCCATGCGGGGGCCTTGTTGACTACCCTGTGGGGTGGTGCGCCAAGTGCGTGCCACCCCGCCTCTCACGGTCCTCCGGGGCCTGCGGGGTCGCACCTTCGACCCGAGGAGTGACTCCCTCCAGCAATGGACGGATCGTCCGGTAGTACCTGCGCCGCCCCCTCTTCTTCCTGTGAGGCGGCGGCATGACCATCCCGCTCCTGCTGCTCGCAGCAGCGTTCCTCCTGATCCTCGCCAACGGCTTCTTCGTGGCTGCCGAGTTCGGCCTCGTCACGGTGGAGCGGCCCGACGCCGAGCGGGCAGCCGCCGAGGGCGACAAACGCGCCCGCACGGTAGTGAACTCCCTGCGCGAGCTGTCCTTCCAGCTCTCCGGCACCCAACTCGGCATCACCCTCACCTCGCTCGTCGTGGGCATGCTCGCCGAGCCCGCCCTCGCCCAGCTGCTGCACGGCCCGCTGACCGCCACCGGCCTGCCGGCGGGCGCCGTCTCCGGAGTGAGCGTCGTCATCGGCATGCTGCTGGCCTCCGCCGTGCAGATGGTGATCGGCGAACTCGTGCCGAAGAACTGGGCGGTGTCCAAGCCGCTCCAGGTCGCCCGCTTCGTCGCGGGCCCCCAGCACCGCTTCTCCACGCTCTTCCGTCCGGTCATCACCCTCCTCAACGCCACCGCCAACCGTCTCGTACGGATGCTGGGCGTCGAGCCGACGGACGAGCTGGCCTCCGCCCGCACCCCCGGCGAACTGGTCTCCCTGGCCCGGCACTCGGCGCGGGCCGGGATGCTGGAGCAGGACACGGCCGACCTGTTCGTCCGCACCCTCTCCCTGGGCCACCTCACCGCGCAGCACGTGATGACGCCGCGCGTGAAGGTCGCCTCCCTCCAGTCGTCCGCGACGGCGGCCGACGTCCTCAACCTCACCCGGGCCACCGGGCTTTCGCGCTTCCCCGTCTACCGGGAGCGCATCGACGAGATCATCGGCATGGTGCACCTCAAGGACGCGCTCGCCGTCCCGGCCCACGAGCGCATCCGCGTCCCGGTCGGCCGGATCGCGGTCCCGCCGCTCCTCGTCCCCGAAACCCTCCCCGTACAGCGGCTCCTGGAGCGGCTGCGCAGCGAGCAGCCGATAGCGGTCGTCGTCGACGAGTACGGCGGCACGGCGGGCGTCGTCACTCTCGAAGACATCGTCGAGGAGCTCGTCGGCGAGGTCCGCGACGAGCACGACGCCGAGGGCGCCGACCGGCCGGAACTCGCCGCGACGGCCCCCGCGGAGGACGGCAGCCCGTCCTGGGAGGCCGACGGCAGCTGCCGCGTCCTCACCCTCCGCCGGATAGGACTCGACGTCCCCGACGGCCCGTACGAGACGGTCGCGGGCCTGGTCGCCGATCTGCTCGGCCGCATCCCCGCCCCGGGCGACCGGGCCGAACTGCCCGGCTGGAAGCTCTCGGTCCGCCAGGTGGACCGCTACCGCGCGGAACGGGTCCGGCTGGTCCGCACGGTCTCCGTTCCAGGTTCCCAGCAGCTCACGGAGGCGGTCCGATGAGCGCCCTGCAACTCCTCTTCGCCCTTCTCCTGGTCCTCGCCAACGGCTTCTTCGTCGGCGCGGAGTTCGCGCTCGTCTCGGTGCGCCGCAGCCAGATCGAACCGCTCGCGGCGGAGGGTTCGGCCCGCGCCAAGCAGGTCATGTACGGCCTGGAGCATCTCCCGCAGATGATGGCGGCCGCCCAGTTCGGCATCACCGTCTGCTCGTTGACGCTGGGCGCGGTCGCGGAGCCCACGGTGGCGCACCTGCTGGAGCCGGTCTTCCAGGCGGTGCACGTGCCGCACGGTCTGATCCACCCTCTCGGCTACGCGATCGCCCTCGCGGTCGTCGTCGCGCTCCACCTCGTCATCGGCGAGATGGTGCCGAAGAACCTGGCGATGGCGGCCCCGGAGAAGACCGCGCTGTGGTTCAGCCCGGGACTCGTTGCCTTCGCCCGCCTCTGCCGGCCGGTGACGGCGGCGCTGGGCTGGTGCGCGCGGGGGATTCTCCGCCTCTTCAGGGTCGAGCCCAAGGAGGAGGTCGAGTCCGTCTTCACCAGTGAACAGCTCAACCGCCTGGTGGAGGACTCGGGCCAGGCCGGTCTGCTGGACCCCGGCGCGCAGGAGCGCCTGGAGGACGCGCTGGAGCTGGGCAGCCGCCCGATCACGGACGTCCTGCTGCGACGGCCCTCGCTGGTGACGGTCGATCCGTCCGTCACCCCGCGCGAGATCGAGGAGCTGACGGTCCGGACGGGTTACTCGCGCTTCCCGGTCTGCGCCCCTGGGCCCCAGGGGGCCTTCATGGGGTACGTCCACGTCAAGGACGTCCTCGACCTGGACGAGACGGAGCGGGCGGTGCCGCAGCAGGTGTGGCGGCCCCTGCCCACGCTCCGGTCCGAACTCCCGCTCGACGACGCCCTCTCGGTGATGCGCCGGGCCGCGACACACCTGGCGCAGGTGGCGGACGCTTCGGGGCGGGTGCTCGGGCTGGTCGCCCTGGAGGACGTACTGGAGAAGCTGGTCGGAGAGGTACGCGACCCCGCGCACCGCACCGCTCCCCTGACCCAGCAGGTCCCACGCCCGAGGCTCTTCAGCCCGTCCGGCGTGTGAGGACGCGCGGCGCAGCCGTGCAGGGGGCGAGGGGCGCAGCCCCCTCCTTGACCCCAGCCCCGTCAGGGCCCCCGCCCGCCGGAGGCCCGGGAGCTAGAGGCCGGTCGGCGGATCGACCGGCCTCGGCCCCCGCCCCGAAAGCACCTCTCCGTACGCCTGCATCAGATCCGGCAACCTCAACGTCGACAAATCGTCCCGCGTCGGCGTCGACGCGTACCCCGACAGCCGAAGGTCCCGATACGCGCAGCTCTTCTCGTACAGCGTCCGCAGGAACCGCCCGTTGCCCAGCTCGTCGATCCACCCCTGGTCGACCACGTGTCCGCTGATGCTCCGCAGCTCCTCCAGCGCCTCCTCGTCCCACAGGTCCCCGTTGTCCCCGGCCAGCACCTCCCCGATGCTCGTCAGCTCCAGGGGCCGGTAGCTCGGAAAGTCGACCCGCGTCGTGAACCGCGAGGACAGTCCCGGGTTCGCCGCGAGGAGCCGGTCCATCCCCTCCGGATACCCCGCCAGGATCACCACCAGATGGTCCCGGTTGTCCTCCGCCCGCTTCAGCAGCACCTGAAGCGCCTCGTCCCCGTACGCATCGCCCTTGCTGTAACCGGAGTTGGCGAGGCTGTACGCCTCGTCCACGAACAGCACGCCCCCCATCGCCGAGTCGATCAGCTCGTTCGCCTTGACGGCCGTCTGCCCGAGGAACTCCCCGACCAGATCGGCCCGCTGAGCCTCGACCAGGTGGTCCCCGCCCAACAGCCCGAGCGCGTAGAAGACCCGCCCCAGGATCCGTGCCACGGTGGTCTTCCCGGTACCCGAGGGGCCGGAGAAGACAAAGTGACGTTTCGGCGGCTGGACGGGCAGCCCCTGCCCGGCCCGCAGCCGCGCCATGTTCAGCTGGGCCGACAGCGCCCGCACCTGACGCTTGACCGGTTCCATCCCCACCATCCGGTCCAGCTCCCCGAGCGCCTGTTCCAGGAGCGCCGGATCGGAGGGCCCGGCCGGGAACGGCGGCAGCCCGGCGGGCCGGGGCGGTCCGGCCTTCTCCCGTACGCCACCGCGCGGACCGGGCGGCACCGCACCCCCGAACGGCAACTGCCCGTCGCCACCCAGCCGCAGCTCACCGCCGCCCTCCAGGGCGTCCAGCTCGCCCTGCGACTCCACGGAGTCCTGACTGGCCAGCGACACCGTCGCCAGCCCCGCCGCCGTTTCGTCGTACCCGTCAAGGCCGTCGCCCTCGGAGATCGCCGCCAGTCGAGCGGCGGTGTCCATGAACGCCGGGTCCACCCGGTGCACCGCCCGGTACAGCGGGAGCGCGGCGGCCGAACGCCCGGTGCCCTCGTGCGCCCGCGCCAGCCAGTACCGCAGCTCCTTGCGCTGCGGCTGCTCGCTGCGGCAGCGCATCAGGGAGGCGGCCAGCAGCGGTTCCGCCTGCCCGAACATCTCCAGCCGCACCCGCGCCATCCCGCCGAACAGCCCGGCTTCGATCCCCAGCAGCGCGTCGTCGACCAGCGAATCCGTGTGCCGGACCAACTGCTCCCAGTCCTTGACCAGATACGCCCGGCAGGCGTGCAGGAACCGCACCTGATGGTCGGTGTCCACCGGCGGCAGCCCCGCCAGCGCCCGGTCCAGCTCGGGCACATGACGCCCGTCGAGCCAGTGCGAGGCGTGCGCGAGGAGCAGGTCGCGCGGGCTCTCCAGCACCGGCTGCACCCACCAGCCCAGCCAGTACCAGGAGTTGAGCCTCCGCCGGTGCCTGCTGCGCTGCTCGCCGAACCGCTCCCGGTGGCGGTACATGCGTAAGAGCGCCGTCGTCGTGTCGATGCGCAGGGCGTGCAGGCCGAGCCAGCCGTCCGCCATGCCGGGATCCAGTCGTACCGCCGCCCGGAATTCCTCCTCCGCCTGCGGGTACGCCCCCATGGTGTAGGCGTCCACGCCGCGCAGCCAGGCGAGGTCGGCCGGGGCGTGCGAGCCCTGCGTGCCGAAGTCCATCACGTCCCCCACAGACCGTGCCCCCCGTGATGTGCGCCGGGCGTGTGCCGGTGACCCTTTGTCGTTGGCGTATGCCCGAACCACTGTGTCCCGGACGGGAATTGACCGCACCGAAGGGCATCGTACCTGGGCAGGGGGCAGCTGAATAAGGGTGGCGCGAGGGCCGCACAGACGGTGACCCTGGGTGAGCGAAGTGGCGCCGAAGACACCCGAGTTGGGTGGGAGAGGGCAGAACGAAGCCCCCGATCACGGGGGAACAACCGGGGGCTTCGTGTCTGCGGGCGACTCCGGAAAGCCGCACATTGAGAACGTAAGACCTGTACGCCCCCCGGGTCAAGCGGAGTTGGGGCACTCACGGGGGCGGTTTTCCGGCCGTTCTGCGAGGCCGGGGCAGGCAGTCACGGTGCGTGACGGGCCGGTTCGCTCACGCGGTCGCGGGAGTCCCCTCACGCCACTCGTACCCCTGGGGAATCTGCCGTACCAGGGTGTCGGCGAACGGACGGGACGGGTCCGCCGAAAAATGTCGTTCCTCGGCCCTCATCCACCCGTCCCAGAACGCGGACTGCGCCGCTCCGTCCCGCTCCCGTCCGCGTTTCCAGGACCGTTCGGCGTCCAGGTCCATCCAGAGAAGGTGCGCGAGCAGCGGTCGCAGGGCCTTGCGCCCGGCCCCCACGCCCTCCACGAGGACGACGGGCGCGGGCGGCAGGTCGTACCGCTCGGGGCCGAAGCGGCGGCGCGTCCAGTCGTACGGCGCGTACCGGGCGTGCGTGCCCCGGGCGAGGGGCTCCGCCACCTGGACCCGCAGCCGCTCCGTCCAGTCGAAGAGGGCGTCGTGGCTGGCCAGATCGTCGAGGTGCAGTACGGGAGCGCCGCCGAGCGCGTCGGAGAGGCGCGCGGCGAAGGTGCTCTTGCCGGAGCCCGCGTGCCCGTCGACGGCGATCAGCCGGACGGGGCCGAGGGACGGGGGGAGCGCGCGGAGCCGGGCGGCGAGCGGGGCGATGCTGTTCACTCTGGTCACCCTACGAGTGGCAGGTCCCGCGCGCCGCCGCAGGTCAGGGGGTGGGCGGTCGCAGTATGGGGCGCGGCCGGGTACGGGAGCGGTGTCCGAGTGCGCATCCGTCCGCTTGCCCGCCCGACCGCTTGCCCGCCCGTCCGCCCGACCGACTGGGAGTCCTCGCCCATGCCCCGACCCGAACCGCGTCCCGGCCCTGCCCCAGATCCGTCCATCGGCCCGATCCCCGGCGCGGTCCCCGTCCCGCCTCCCGGCGCGCGCGCCACCCCGCGCCGGGCCGTCCTCGCCGCCGTCCTCGCGGCCGCCGCCGTTCCCGCGCTTCCCGGTGCCGCCTCTGCCGCGGGGTCCGGCCCCGCCCCGGGGGAGTCACGGCGCCCCGTGGGCAGCATGACCCCCATGGGCACCCTCAACAGCGTGGACAACCGCTTCTGGACCACCCGCGACGACTGGCGCTCCGGCACCGGCCCCGGCACCCACCCCTCCGACGGCCGCCGCCCCGGGCTGGCGATCCGCACCCCGGACGGCGTGACGACCTACCGCGACCCGCACACCGGGCGGACCGGGAGCTACGAGTACGCGGTGTGGACCTCGCCGCTGCACCGCTGCCGGGTCCCGGCGACCGAGATCGTCCCGTCCTGGAACGCCGACACCCCGCCCGGCACCTGGCTCGCCGTCGAACTCTGCGGGGCGTACGAGAACGGCTCGCGCACTCCCTGGTACGTCCTGGGCCGCTGGGCCTCCGGCGAGACCGAGATCCGCCGGACCTCCGTGGACGCCCAGGGCGACGGGCGCAGCAGCGTCTCCACGGACACCGTCGGGATCGGCGACCCGGCGTCCGGGGCCCGGCTGATCGGCTACCAGCTGCGGGTGATCCTGTACCGGCTGCCCGGCAGCGACGCCACGCCCACCCTCTGGCGGCTCGGAGCGATGTCCTCCGCCGTGCCGGACCGGTTCACGGTCCCCGCGTCGGTTCCCGTGCGCGCGGGGGAGCTGAAGGTGCCGCGCCACTCGCAGGAGATCCACGTCGGCCAGTACCCGGAGTACGACAACGGGGGAGAGGCGTGGTGCAGCCCCACCTCCACGACGATGGTCCTGGAGCACTGGGGCCGCGGCCCGACCGCCGAGGACCTGGCCTGGGTGAATCCCGCGTACGCCGACCCCCAGGTGTGCCACGCGGCCCGGCAGACGTACGACCACCAGTACGCGGGCTGCGGGAACTGGCCCTTCAACGCCGCGTACGCGGCCACGTACCGGGACCTGAACGCGGTGGTCACCCGCCTGGGATCGCTGAACGATCTGGAGAACCTGATCCGCGCGGGCATCCCGGCCATGACGTCGCAGTCCTTCCTGGACAAGGAGCTCACGGGCGCCGGATACGGCACGTCCGGCCATCTGATGACCGTCGTCGGCTTCACCGCAGCGGGAGACGTGGTCGCGAACGACCCGGCGGCCCCCACGAACGACGCCGTGCGCCGCGTCTACCGGCGGCGCGAGTTCGAGAACGTCTGGCTGCGCACCAAGCGGTACGGCGCGAACGGCACCGTGGCGTCCGCCACAGGGGGCGTCTGCTACCTGTACTGGCCGCTGGACCCGACCCCCGTGCAGCGCAGGGCCCTTGAGGCGGTCGGCGTCCGCTGACACGGCCTTCCGGCCCCGGCCCGGTGACGTACGTCATCTGTTCCGGGGCCGGTCCCGCTGGCACTGTGGACGGGCGCGGACACCTCGGTGAGGCCGACCGCGCCCCACTCCTCCTCCGTACTGCGAGAACCCGATGACTGCCGCCTCCGCCGCCCTGTCCGCCCGCCTGCACGCCCGTACCGGCGGCCCCGACGACCAGAACGGGCCGAAGCTCCTGGAGCACGTGCTCGGCTGGACCCTGGTCGTCGTCGTGGCGATGTTCGTCACGGGTGCGGGCCTGATGTGACGCCGTAGGGTCCCCTGATTCAGGACGCTCCGAGGGTCAGCCCGTCCGTCACGATGACGTCCGAGGTGACCATGGCCTGCTCGGCGCTGACGTCCGTCATGAAGACGAACGGAGGCACCACGGGGGGCACCGGCAGCCCGTCCGGGGTGAAGGTCAGGCAGAGCAGCCCCTCCAGGCACCCGCTGAACTTGGTGAGGTACAGGGTGACGTTGCCGCTGAGGTCCAGCTTGTCGGCCCCCAGCGCGAGCTCGTCACGGCCGTCGCGGGTCTTCAGCCGGTAGTCGGTGAGGGACGCCGCCCTCATCCTCAGCACCATGACCTTCAGCGGCCCGTCGGCGGTGCGCACCTCCGTCACACCGGCGATCAGGAAGCCCTCGGGCGCGAAGCGCGTCGTGGTGACGGTCGGCGGTACCCGTGGTGCGAGGGGGCCGGGTGCCGCGTGCGCCCGGTGCGCGGGCGCTGCGACCGTGGCCAGGAGGACGACGGGCAGGGCGACCGCGAGGGTGCGAGGGCCTCGGTGGTCGCGCACCCGGGGCGGGGTACGCGGACCGTCGGCCGCCCCCGCACGGTCGGCACGGGCACTGTCATCACGCGTACGGCTGCCCTCCGCGGGCTCCGCGAGGGGCCTCCAGCCGAACCCCATGGCGCTGCCCGCGATGCCGAGGAGGGTTCCCAGAAGGAACCCGCCCAGGTTGGTCGCCGCGAACGACAGCACCGACAGGATCAGCGCGTTGACGCTCACGTAGTGGCGGGTGTGCGGCAGGCACCACAGGAAGAGCCCCGCCGCGGCCAGGGCGAGACCGATGCCGATCGCCGCGATGCCGCCGAGCCCGAGACTCACCAGGACCGGCAGCGGCGACAGCGGCACGAGCAGCAGCTCGGTTCCCGCGAGCACCAGCAGGAACCCCGCCCAGAAGGGCCTGCGCCGCCGCCAGGCCCGGAACCGTCGCCGGTGCCCGGGCCAGGGCAGACGTGCGTCCAGCCGGCCGCCCCGCCCGCTCAGAAGCACTGCTTGCCGTCCAGGCTCACCGTCAGCTTGAGCCCCTTCAGCCGGAAGTTCCCCCCGGTCGCCGACCAGGCGTGCGAGCGCACTCCCGCGACCTCGATGTTCCCCGCCTGGAGCCCGAACGCGCCCCGCTCGCCCCGCACGTCCCGCACGGCGTCCAGCGTGGAGGCGTCCCGGCCGATCTCCGCCGTACCGAAGCGGGCGTCGCCGGTCAGGTCCTCACCGTCGATGACCAGGCTGCTGGCGGTGACCTCGCCCGCCTCGCCACCTGCCGTCAGCTTGAAGACCACCGTGCCGACCGGGGTCCTGACCTGCGCCGACTGACAGATGTCGGAGAGCCGGGCGTCCCCGATGCCGAGCAGGGCGACCGGATGCCCCGTGCCGTCCACGGACCTGTCGGTCTGCACGTACGACGAGAGACCGCTGCTGGTCAGCTTTCCCGAGGAGACCTGGAAGCTGGTGCCCGACACAGCGAACGACGCGGCCAGCGCCCCCTGCCCCATCATCACCGCCATCGCGCCGACCGCGATCACCGCGGGAACGGCCACCACGGCGCTCCTGCGCCACCCCGTTCTGCCCTCCGGGAGCTGCGTCCGCCCCTCGGGATCCTTCGGCTTCCTGGCTGCTGCGCTCACTGGGTCCTCCCGTACGTCGCAGAGATTGCGCAGGGGACGTGCATGCGGTGCGTCAGTCATGCCGTGCATCAGCGGCGGAAGGGGAGCAGGGCCGTGGAATACTGCGGCGGCGATCCTTCCGGACTGGGAGACTAGGGCGTAATTTGAATAAGAGTCAACAGCGCGGAACGGCCCGGAAATCCCAGGCGCGCAGGGCCGAACTCATCGCAACCGGGCGGAAATTGTTCGCCCACACCTCGTACGACGCCCTGTCCATGGACGACATCGCACGCCACGCGGGCGTCGCCAAGGGGTTGATCTACTACTACTTCGCCAACAAGCGCGGCTACTACCTGGCCGTCGTCGAGGAGTCCGTCGCCGACCTCGTCGCCCGCGCCGCGAGCCACCCCGAACTCCCGCGCGCGCAAAGGGTCCAGCACACCGTCGACGGCTATCTGCACTACGCCCGCAACCACCGGGCCGCGTACCGCACGATCGTCACCGGAGGCGTCGGTTCCGACGTACAGGTGCAGGCGATCCGCGACTCCGTACGGGCGCGACTCCTGGCCACCCTCGCGAAGGGCGCGTACGGGCGCACGGACGTCCCCGCGACGGCACGCCTGGCACTGCTCGGCTGGATGACCGCAGTGGAGGGCATCACCCTGGACTGGATCAGCGATCCCCCCTCGCCGCACACGGACGTGCCCTCTCAGGAAGAGGTGCGCGAGCTCCTCGTAGGGCTCCTGCGTGCCACCCTGGAGACGATCGCCTCCCTGGTGCCGCAGTGCCCCGCCCCATCCCTGGACGACACGGTCGCGTAACACCCCGACGCCCTGCCCGGCCTGCGGCTTTTCGACCGGTGACGGAACGGGTGCGATCGGGCATACTCAGCCGCCACAGTCCCGGACAGTCCGCTTCCGTAACCCGGAGCGGTGCTTCAGGCTGGGACGTGAGTCACCTCGGCGGCGCCGCCACACCCTGCGCGGGCGCCCGCTGCCGCGCCCGACAGGGCCCGAGATGCAAGGAGAGCGCCGCAATGGCCGACCGCGCCCCCCAGCCGGTGGAACGACAGCTGCCCACCGAGGAGTCCCGCGACCTGCTCGCGCTCGTACGCGACATGATCCAGCGGGAGATCGCCCCCCGGGCGGCGGAGGAGGAGGACGCCGGTCACTTTCCCCGCGAGGTCTTCGCGCTCCTGTCGGAGTCCGGACTGCTCGGCCTGCCGTACGACTCCGAGCACGGCGGCGGCGACCAGTCGTACGAGGTCTACCTCCAGGTCCTGGAGGAGCTCGCGGCGGCCCGCCTGACCGTGGGGCTCGGCGTCAGCGTGCACAGCCTCTCCTGCCACGGGCTCGCCGGATACGGCACCAAGGAGCAGAAGGCCGCCCACCTGCCCGCCATGCTCGGCGGCGGCCTCCTGGGCGCGTACTGCCTCTCCGAGCCCGCCTCGGGCTCCGACGCGGCGTCCCTGCGCACCAAGGCCGTCCGCGACGGCGACGACTGGGTGATCACCGGCACCAAGGCGTGGATCACCCACGGCGGCGTCGCCGACTTCTACACCGTCCTCGCCCGCACGGGCGTCGAGGGTCCGCGCGGCATCACCGCCTTCCTCGTCCCCGGCGACGCTCCGGGCCTCTCGGCGGCCGCCCCCGAGAAGAAGATGGGCATGAAGGGCTCGCCCACCGCGCAGCTCCACTTCGACGGCGTACGGGTCCCCGACGCGCGCCGCATCGGCGAGGAGGGCCAGGGCTTCGCCATCGCCCTCTCGGCGCTCGACTCCGGCCGCCTCGGTATCGCCGCCTGCGCGATCGGCGTCGCCCAGGCGGCCCTGGCCGAAGCGCTCTCCTACGCCACGGGCCGCGAGCAGTTCGGCCGCCCGATCGCGGACTTCCAGGGCCTGCGCTTCATGCTCGCGGACATGGCCACGCAGATCGAGGCGGGGCGCGCGCTCTACCTGGCGGCGGCCCGGCTGCGCGACGCCGGCCGCCCCTTCTCGCGCGAGGCGGCGATGGCGAAGCTCTTCTGCACCGACACCGCGATGAAGGTCGCGACGGACGCCGTGCAGGTCCTCGGCGGGTACGGCTACACCGTCGACTTCCCGGTCGAGCGGTACATGCGCGAGGCGAAGGTCCTCCAGATCGTGGAGGGCACCAACCAGATCCAACGCATGGTCATCGCCCGCCACTTGGCGGGCCCGGAGTCCCGCTGACCGCTCGGGCACGGTGCGGGTGGGGCGAGTGGTCGCTGTTCCCGCCCGGGGCTACGCCCCTCGCCCCCGGCACGGGCTGGTAGTGAGGGGCGCGGGGAACTGCGCGACCAGCCACAACGCACCTGCACGGATACGGGACGGCCGCGCGGCCAGCGCTTTAGGCGAAGGGGCGGGACAGGGGCATCCCCGCCGAAGGCGGCCTGAACCCCAGCCCCACCCAACCGGCACGGGCACCCGCCCAACCCCGGCCCCACTCCAACCCTGGCCCCGCCCAACCTTCCTGACGTACCGTCAGATCCAGCGGCCGGGACCATCACCACGCCACACCGCACCCTCCACCCGCGCCGCCCCACCCGCGCTCCGCCAGGAGGACCCGTGCCGCAGGACCGCCCCATCCCCCTCGACGAGTACCCCATCCACCAGGCCCCCCTCTCGATGAAGCACGTCGCGACCGGCGACCGCAACGCCTACGACCGCTGCATCTTCCACCTCATCGACCACACCGGCCGCACCCTCCTCGTCGTCGGCCTCGGCGTCTACCCCAACACCGGCGTCATCGACGCCTACGCCACCCTCCGCGTCGGCGACACCCTGCACGCCGTCCGCGCCTCCGACGCCCTCACCGACGACCGCATGAACCTCTCCGTCGGCCCGCTGCGCATCACCGTCGACGAACCCCTGCGCCGCTTCACCCTCACCTGTGACCCCGACCCCGCCGACCCCGACTCCCTCTCGTACGCGATCAGTTGGACCGCCGACTTCCCGGCCGTGTGGGAGCCCCACCACGTCCAGTACCGGGGCGACCGCCTCATGCTCGAAGGCCGCCGCTTCGTCCAGGCGGGGCACTGCGCCGGAGTCCTTCACGTCGGCGGCGAGGAGATCCGCCTCGACCCCGCCCACTGGACCGGCACCCGCGACCGCAGCTGGGGCGTGCGGCCCCTCCCGGGCGAGGAGGGCGGGCGCGCCGCCGAGGAACACCGCCCCGAAGGCTTCCACTGGCTCTGGATACCGGCCCGCTTCGACGACCGCTTCGTCATGGTGATCGCCCAGGAGGACGCCGCAGGGCACCGCACCCTCAACGAGGCCCTCCTCGTTCGCAACGACGGACGCGACACCCAACTCGGCTGGCCCCACACCGACATCACCTACCGTTCCGGTACCCGCCACCCCGAACGCGCCGTCGTCCATCTCACCGACCCCTCCCGCAAGCCCCTCGAACTCGGCGTCGAGATCCTCGCCTCCTCGCCCCTCGCCGTCGGAGCGGGCTACCCGCCCGCCACCGACTGGCAGCACGGCAGCTGGCAGGGCCGAGGCTGGATCGACCGCCGCGCCTACGACCTCTCCGACCCCGCCGCCCACCCCATGGCCGCGTACGGAGTCATCGACCACGCCGCCCGCTTCACCCTCGACGGGCGGACCGGCTACGGGATCTTCGAGCACGGCAGCTTCGGCCGCCACGACCCGAGCGGCTTCACCGGCTACGACTCCACCGCGCCGTGAGCCCCGGCGACCGCCCCGGCAGCAGCCCCCGCGAGCAGAGGAGCACGGACATGGCCACCGCCCCCCGTCCCCGCACCACCACCCGCGACCCCGGAGAACTCGGCCGCCGCCTCACCGCCTGGCTGGCCCCCCGCCTCCCGGGGGCACGTGTCACCGGCGTCCGCGTGCCCGACTCCAACGGCATGTCCAGCGAGACCCTGCTCTTCGACCTCGACCACCCCGAGGCCCCCGTCACCGCCTGCGCCCTGCGGCTGGCCGCCGACCCGGCCGCGTACACCGTCTTCCCCGTGTACGACATGGCCCGCCAGCACCGCGTCATGAGCCTCGTCGCCACCCACACCGACCTGCCCGTGCCGCACGTGCTCTGGCTGGAGGAGGACCCGGCCCCGCTCGGAGCGCCCTTCTTCGTGATGGCCCGCGCCGAGGGCCGGGTGCCGCCCGACGTCATGCCGTACACGTACGAAGGCAACTGGCTGTACGCGGCGAGCGACGACGAGCGCGCCGCACTGGAGGCCGCGAGCGTCGGTGTCGTCGCCCGGCTGCACGACCAGTTCCCGCCCAAGGAGGCGGAGTTCCTGCTGCCCGACGTCGAAGGCAGTCCGCTGCGGCGGCATGTGACGGGCCAGCAGACGTACTACGAGTGGGTCGTCGACGGACTTCCGCGCTCGCCCCTCATCGAGGAGGCGTTCCGCTGGCTGGAGGACCACTGGCCCGACGACGAGGGCGAACCGGTGCTGTGCTGGGGCGACGCCCGCATCGGCAACATCGTCTACGACGGCTTCGAGCCCGCCGCCGTGCTCGACTGGGAGATGGCCGCCTACGGGCCCCGCGAACTCGACCTCGGCTGGAGCGTCTACCTGCACCGCTTCTTCCAGGACCTGACCGTCTCCTTCGGGCAGGACGGACTGCCGGACTTCCTGCGCCGCGACGCGATCGAACAGCGGTACGCGGCGCTCACCGGTCACACTCCCCGGCACATGGAGTTCCACACCCTGTACGCCGCCCTGCGGCACGCCGTGGTGATGCTCCGCATCGCCTACCGGCAGGTGCACTTCGGCGAGGTCCGGGTCCCCGGGGACCCGGACGCGCTGATCATGCACCGGGCGTCGCTGGACGCCATGGTGCGCGGGACGTACTGGAGGGAGGCCGGGTACCGGGAGGGGTAGTTACGCGGCCCGCTGGCGCGGCACCCTCAGTGGACGCGACCCCGGACCGCCGACGTGCGAGAAGGGCTGCGTCCGCCAGTCCAGGCCCTGGGGGAGGGTCAGGAGCAGCGCGGTGTCCTGCTCCACCACCTCCAGGGTCTCGTCTGCGGGCTTGGCGTCGGCGGCGGGGCGGCCCGTACCGGCGCAGGCGGTCAGGCCGAAGGGGTTCCACGGGGTGGGGCACTTGGCGTGCTCCGGCAGGACGTCCTCGTCGGCGAGCAGCGCGATCGGCTGCGCGCAGTCCGGGCAGACCACCCGGTACATCTCGAAGGTGTCGTACGCGTCGCCGCCGGTCCCCTCGGAGTCGTCGAAGGAGACGAGTTCCGCGAGTGCCGTGCTTTCGGCGGGCTCCGATGTGCTGGGCTTCGAGTTCTGCATGGAGACACTCCCCCTAGAGGTGGGCCGACAAGGCGCCGCGGCCTCGACCACACCAAGCACTTCCCTGCGCGCCTGCGCGATAACCGCACTAAGGAGAAGGACACGGGGTGAAGGGTGTGGCCTTGGTCACATGCCGCTCGCAGGTGCGCTGTGCACGCCCCGCGCACCCGCACGGCACGCGCACGTGGCGGCCCGCGCACGCGCACGTGGCGGCCCGCACCGGTGCCCGCCCTCGCACGGGCGCACCGGGGCTCCCTCCGTTCCACCAGGCAAGACGCACGGCGCTCATGTGTCACAGGGGCCCCGGGCCCTGTAGGTTCTCGGTCCATGGAGGAGTTGGATCGTCAGATCGTGGACCTGCTCGTCAAGGACGGGCGGATGAGCTACACCGACCTGGGCAAGGCCACCGGCCTGTCCACCTCGGCCGTGCACCAGCGCGTCCGCAGACTGGAGCAGCGCGGGGTGATCCGCGGGTACGCCGCGGTCGTGGACCCCGAGGCGGTCGGGCTGCCGCTCACCGCGTTCATCTCGGTGGCGCCCTTCGACCCCAGCGCCCCCGACGACATCGCGGAACGGCTCGCGGGCGTCGACGAGATCGAGGCGTGCCACAGCGTCGCGGGCGACGAGAACTACATCCTCAAGGTGCGCGTCGCCACCCCGCTGGAGCTGGAGCACCTGCTCTCCCGCATCCGTACCCTGGCCGGTGTCTCCACCCGTACGACCGTCGTCCTCTCCACCCCGTACGAAGCCCGCCCGCCCCGCGTCTGACGCGGCCCGGCCCCGCGCCCGGCCCCCGTCCCGCTCCGCGTCCGACCCCGCCCGCCCCACCCGCGTCGAGGGCGGCCCGCGTGCTGCGCGAGACTGGTCCCCATGACCGAGCGCACCGCCCCCTCCCCTCCGGCCGGCCCCGCCGCCCCCTCCGACCGCACCGTGCTGCTGCGCGGCGGCGAGGTCCACAGTCCCGCCGACCCCTTCGCCACCGCGATGGTCGTCGAGCGCGGACACGTCGCCTGGGTGGGCTCCGAGGGGGCCGCCGACGCCTTCGCGAGCGGCGTCGACGAGGTGCTCGACCTAGAAGGCGCGCTCGTCACCCCGGCGTTCACGGACGCACACGTGCACACGACGTCGACCGGCCTCGCCCTCACCGGCCTGGACCTGTCCGCCGCCCGCACTCTCGACGAGGCGCTCGCTCTCGTACGTTCGTACGCCGCCGGGCGGCCGGTCGGCGAGGTCCTCCTCGGCGGCGGCTGGGACGCCTCCCGGTGGCCCGAGCAGCGCCACCCCTCGCGCGCCGAACTCGACGCCGCGACCGGCGGGCGACCGCTCTACCTGCCCCGTATCGACGTCCACTCGGCAGTCGTCAGCACCGCCCTGCTGGACCTCGTCCCCACCATCACCGGCCTGACCGGCTACCACCCCGACGAGCCGCTCACCGCAGCCGCCCACCACGCGGTGCGGGCCGCCGCGCACGGGGCGATCAGCCCGGCCCAGCGCGCCGACGCCCAGCGCGCCGCCCTCGCACACGCGGCCTCGCTCGGCATCGGCACCGTCCACGAGTGCGCGGGACCCGAGATCTCCTCCGAGGACGACCTCATCGGCCTGCTGAAGCTGGCCGCCGACGTACCGGGACCGCGCGTCTTCGGGTACTGGGCCGAACAGGTCGCGCATGCGAAGGACGCCCAGCGCGTCCGCGAACTCGGCGCCGTCGGCGCGGCCGGGGACCTCTTCGTCGACGGCTCCCTCGGCTCGCACACCGCGTGCCTGCACCAGCCGTACGCCGACGCCCCGCACACCGGCACCGCCCACCACGACGCCGCCGCCATCGCCGCCCACGTCGCGGCCTGCACCGAAGAGGGCCTCCAGGCGGGCTTCCACGCCATCGGGGACGCCGCGCTGAGCGCCGTCGTCGCCGGGGTGCGCGCCGCCGCCGAGAAGGTCGGCCTGGCCCGGGTGCGGGCGGCCCGCCACCGGGTCGAGCACGCCGAGATGATGACCCCGCAGACGATCGCGGCCTTTGCCGAACTCGGCCTCACCGCCTCGGTCCAGCCCGCCTTCGACGCCGCCTGGGGCGGCGACAGCGGGATGTACGCGCAGCGCCTGGGCGTCGAGCGGGCCCGCACCCTCAATCCGTACGCGGCCCTGCTCAGGGCCGGTGTGCCGCTGGCCTTCGGCTCCGACAGCCCGGTCACCCCCCTCGACCCGTGGGGCACCGTCCGGGCCGCGGCCTTCCACCGCACCCCCGAGCACCGGGTGTCCGTCCGTGCCGGGTTCACCGCCCACACGCGCGGCGGCTGGCGCGCCGTCGGCCGCGACGACGCGGGCGTCCTGGTCCCGGGCGCACCCGCCGACTACGCGATCTGGCAGACCGGTGAACTGGTGGTGCAGGCCCCCGACGACCGGGTCGCCCGCTGGTCCACCGACCCCCGCTCCGGCACGCCCGGACTGCCGGACCTCACGCCCGGCGCACCGCTCCCGGTCTGCCTGCGTACGGTCGTCGCCGGGCACACCGTGTTCGTACGGCCGAACGCATGACGGGCGGCGGGCGGCGTACCGCCGATCGGTGCGCCGCCCGCCGCCGGGCGGTTCTTCGCTCCGTCGGCACTGACCTGGTGATTTGAAGGATCGTCGCAGGTCGCGCAGGTGTTGACAGGAAGCGGCCACCGGCGGGTAGGTTCGGCCGGGTCCACCACGAGACGTCCGGCCGGAAATCCTCCACGCAGTCGTCGAACGCCGCTGGGTCATGGACGGGACGCCGCACCGGCGCCCCGCCCGGGAACCAGGTTCAGCGCCCGCGCCTCGGGGGCGAGGGAAGGTTTTTTCCGTCGGACGGTGCGACCCGGGTAGGGCCCCGGCGTTCAGTAGACAACGGCGAGGATGTCCGCAGCCGGCGGCCACCTGGTCGGCCCGAAGGACGCCGGGCCCCCATCCGCAGCCCCCTCCCGCAGACGGGTGCGAAGACCGCCCCGCAGACCGACCCGGCCGAAGGGGCCGGACCCTCGGCCCCTTCGCCGTGCCCGCTCGCTATGGTGGGTCCTCTGTGTTCGGACATTAAAGGGGAAGCAGTGAACGACGGCGGTCAGAAGCGTTACGGCCCGCTCGGCAGTGCTTTGGTGATCATCCCGACCTACAACGAGGCCGAGAACATCAAGCCGATCGTCGCGCGGGTCCGGGAGTCGGTTCCCGAAGCGCACGTCCTGGTCGCCGACGACAACAGCCCCGACGGCACCGGAAAGATCGCCGACGAGATCGCGGCCGTCGATGATCAGGTGCACGTCATGCACCGCAAGGGCAAGGAGGGCCTCGGCGCGGCCTACATGGCCGGTTTCCGCTGGGGCATCGACAACGGCTACGGCGTCCTCGTCGAGATGGACGCCGACGGCTCGCACCAGCCCGAGGAACTGCCCCGGCTGCTGACCGCCCTCAAGGGCGCCGACCTGGTGCTCGGCTCGCGCTGGGTGCCGGGCGGGCGGATCGTCAACTGGCCCAAGTCCCGCGAGTTCATCTCCCGGGGCGGCAGCCTCTACTCGCGGATGCTGCTGGGCGTGCCGCTGCGCGACGTCACCGGCGGCTACCGCGCCTTCCGCGCGGAGACCCTGGAGGGCCTGGGCCTCGACGAGGTCGCCTCGCAGGGCTACTGCTTCCAGGTCGACCTGGCGCGCCGCGCCGTCGAGTCCGGCTTCCACGTGGTCGAGGTGCCGATCACCTTCGTGGAGCGGGAGATCGGCGAGTCGAAGATGAGCAACGACATCCTCGTCGAGGCGCTGTGGCGGGTCACCGCCTGGGGCGTCGGCACGCGCGCCAACAAGCTGCTCGGCCGCAAGCCGCTGTGAGGCCCTGCCCGGGGGGCCGTCCTCCCCGGGCGCTCACGCGCTCTTTACGCCGTTCAGGCGGCCTGCCAGGCACACTGGAGGCATGACGACCGGCACTCCGCCCCCGACCGCTACGACGACCCCCCGCAAGCGCTCCCGCGCCCGCACCTTCGTGCCCCTTGGCATCGCCGCCTGGCTGGTGCTGGAGATCTGGCTGCTGACCCTCGTGGCCGGCGCGGCGGGCGGGCTCACCGTCTTCCTGCTGCTGGTCGGGGCCGTCGTGCTCGGCGGCGCCGTGATCAAGCGGGCGGGCCGCCGCGCGTTCCAGAACCTCAGCGAGACGATCCAGCGCCAGCAGCAGTCCGGCGGGGCGTACGACCCGGCGGCCGACGCGCAGGGCAAGAAGGGCTCAGGCAACGGCTTCGTGATGCTGGGCGGGCTGCTCCTGATCCTGCCCGGCCTGATCTCCGACGTGCTGGGCCTGCTGGTCCTGGTGCCGTCCGTGCGCAAGGCGCTCGGCCGGTTCGCGGAGAAGTCCCTCCAGAAGCGCATGGACGCCGTGCAGCAGCCCGGCAGCCTCGGCGACGTGTTCCAGCAGGCCCGGATGCACCGCCCCGACGGCAAGGTCGTCCAGGGCGAGGTCGTCCGCGACGACACGCCGTCGCGGCAGCCGTACCCGCCGCGCCGCGAGGACGGCCCCCGGACGCCGCTGACGCCCTGATCCACGTATGTACGACGAGAGCCACGTACGCACGACAAGAGGTACGCGAGAGGTACGCACGACAAGAGCCGAGGGGCTCCGCCACACAGTGTGTGGCGGAGCCCCTCGGCTCTTGCGCTGTACTTCTCTCGTGCCCTCGACCCGCGTACGGGTGTCAGGCGGACTTGCGGCTGTCCCGCGGATGCACCGCGATGTTCATGGCGCCGGAACGCAGTACCGCGAGCCTTTCGGCCAGGACCTCTTCGAGTTCCTCGCGGGTGCGCCGCTCCATGAGCATGTCCCAGTGCGTTCGCGCGGGCTTGCCCTTCTTCTCCTCCGGCCCATCGCCGTCCACCAGGAGTGCCTGGGTCCCGCAGACCTTGCACTCCCACTCCGGCGGAATTTCCGCTTCCACGGAGAAGGGCATCTCAAAGCGATGGCCCTTCTCACATGCGTACTCCACCGCCTGGCGCGGGGCCAGATCGATGCCGCGGTCCGTCTCGTAGCTCGTAACCACGAGCCGCGTACCGCGGAGAGCTCGCTCACTCATGAATCGTGCCTCCCGGGCTTGTCGCCCACAGGACAGGTAGGTGTCGCTGTCGTCGTCATCCGGTCAACGTCCGGTCGGCGGTAAAGATTCCCGTTGCGGGTCAGTGCGTCGCCCGTCGTGCCGCCCCTTGTTGTACCCACCAGTGACCGCTTTGTCACATCTGACAGCAGATGTCACCCAGTCTTTTTCCTGCGAAGGTTCGCAGTAACGGTCCGCCTGGCAGGCCAAAGGCGTACACTACCGGCCTTTTACTTCAAGGTCTAAATTCTTTCCGGAACGGGGTTCCCCGCCGCCTCGACGGCCTGCCTCACGGGTACCCGCGCGAGCAGGACGAACCCCACCACGAAGAACACCACCAGGGACACGATCGCGTCCCGGTAACTGCCCGTGAGCTGGAAGGCCAGACCGAACACCAGCGGCCCCAGCCAGCTCATTCCCCGGTCGCTCATCTCGTACGCGGAGAAGTACTCGGCCTCCTTGCCGCGCGGCACCAGGTGCGAGAACAGCGACCGGGACAGGGCTTGACTGCCGCCGAGAACCAGACCGATCGCCGCCGCCAGGACGAAGAACCAGACGGGCGCGCCGGCCGGGAGGAAGTACCCCACGCCGATCGTCGCCGTCCACGCGACGAGCGAACCGAGAATGGTCCGCTTGGCTCCGTAGCGCTGGGCCAGACGCCCCATCCCCAGCGCGCCGAGGACCGCGAGCACCTGCACCAGCAGGATGGCCGTGATGAGCGTCGTCTGGTCGAGTCCCAGCTCCTCGGAGCCGTAGACGGACGCCTGCGAGATCACCGTCTGGACGCCGTCGTTGTAGACCAGATAGGCCAGCAGGAACGACAGCGTCAGCGGATGGCGGCGCATGTCCTTCAGCGTGGCGATCAGCTGGCGCCAGCCCTGGCCCATGGTGAGCCGGGTCCCGTCGGTGGCCACCCTGCGGTCCCGCAGCCGCCGCAGCGGCACCAGCGCGAACGCGCCCCACCAGACACCTGCGGAGGCGAGACAGATCCGCACCGCCGTCGTCTCGTCCACGCCGAAACTGTCGTGCGCGGTGTACAGCACCAGGTTCAGTACGAGGACCAGAGCACCGGAGGTGTACCCGAAGGCCCACCCCCGTGAGGAGACGTGGTCGCGCTCGTGTGGTTCGGCGATCTGCGGCAGATAGGCGTTGTACAGCGACATCGACACGGACAGCGCGGCGTTGGCCACGATCAGCAGGAGTGCGCCCAGCAGATAGCGGTCGCCGTCCAGGAAGAACATCCCCGTCGTCGCGGCCGCCCCCAGATAGGCGGAGGCCGCCAGCAGAGGCTTCTTGCGGCCCGTGCGGTCGGCGATCGCACCGACGAAGGGCATCACCAGGACCGCGAGGATCACCGAGGCGGACACCGCGTAGGCGAACAGGGAACCCGCCCGCACCGGGACGCCCAGGGGGTGCACGTATCCCCCGGCGTCCGCCGCCGCCTTGGCGACCGTCGTCAGGTACGGGCCGAGGAAAACGGCGATCACGCTCGTCGAGTAGACCGAGCAGGCGAAGTCGTAGAAGTACCAGCCCCGTTGCTCGCGTCTGCGCTCCGCGTCCGGACCGGTCGGTTGCCGCGTCGTTCCCGTCCCCACGTGCTGTCCCCGTTCTGACCCCGTGCCGACGCGCGTACGGGCACGAGGGGGCGGGTCAGGCCCAGGCCCCCCGCCCGGTCAGCACCGACCGCAGCGTAGCGATCCGGTCCGTCATGATGCCATCCACGCCGAGATCCACAAGGGCTTCCATCCGCGCGGGATCGTTGATCGTCCACACGTGCACCTGAAGCCCCAGGGAGTGCGCCGTCGCCACGAAGCGGCGGTCCACCACCCGTACGCCGTTCTGCGCCTCGGGCACCTGTGCGCACACCGCACCGAGCCGCAGGGGCGCCGGGACGCCCAGCGAGCGCAGGCGCAGCGCCAGTACTCCCCGGACGCCGTACGACGTCGCCAGGCGGGGGCCCGCGAGGAGCTGGGCGCGGGCGACGCGGCGCTCGCTGAAGGAGCCGACGCAGATCCGGTCCCAGGAGTTCGTACGGCGCACCAGGTCGACCAGGGGCAGCAGGGCGGGCTCCGCCTTGATGTCGACGTTCCAGCGGGCGTCGGGGAACTCTTCGAGGAGGTCCTCGAAGAGGGGCAGCGGCTCGGTGCCCGCGACCCGTGCCTCCCGCACGCGGCTCCAGGGCAGCTCCGCGATCGTGCCCCGGGCGTCGGTGACGCGGTCCAGGGTCGGGTCGTGGAAGGCCACCAGGCGCCCGTCGGCGGTCGCGTGGACGTCCGTCTCGAAGTACCGGTAGCCCTCCTTGGCGGCCCGGCGGAAGGCCGTGGCGGTGTTCTCCAGGCCGTCGGCGGCGCCGCCCCGGTGGGCGAACGGGATGATCGGCCCGGGATGGCCGAGGTAGCTGTGCCGGAATGCGTCGTTCACCCGGGCAGTATCGCGCGGTCCCGCCGCGCGTCGGCGACCGGCTCATCCGGCTTCTGCTCCGGCACGGCGAACAGGCGCAGGAAGAACTGTGCGAGGGGGCCGATCGCGAGGGCGTACACGACGGTGCCCGCCCCGATGGTGCCGCCGAGCAGGAATCCCGTGACGACGACCGCGATCTCGATCGCCGTACGGACCAGCCGGATCGACCCTCCGGTCACCTTGTGCAGGCCCGTCATGAGGCCGTCGCGGGGACCGGGGCCGAAGCGGGCGGCGATGTACAGGCCCGTGGCGACGCCGTTGAGGACGATGCCGCCGAGCATCACCGCGATGCGCCCGGTCAGGGAGTGCACCTCCGGCACCAGCGCCAGGGTGCCGTCCATGGCGATGCCGATGACCACCACGTTGGAGACCGTGCCGAGCCCCGGGCGCTGCCGGATCGGTATCCACAGCAGGAGCACCGCCGCCCCGACGATGATCGAGACCACCCCGATGGTGAGACCGGTGCGCTCCGCGAGGCCCTGGTGCAGCACGCCCCAGGGCTCCAGGCCGAGGCCCCCGCGCACCAGCACCGCCGAACTCGCTCCGTACAGCGCCAGCCCCACGTACAGCTGCGCCAGCCGCCGGAAGAGTTGGGTGGTTGACCGCGATGACCCGGACATGGAGCGCCCCTTGGGTAGTGGTGGTGGACCGATGCATGACACTCTGTGGCCCGTAAGGACGAGCCATCCATGGCCAATCCGGGGAAGGTGGACTGATTTCATGGCGCAGTGGACTTCGGCAGTGGGGGCGGCCCAGCTCGCCCGCCAGCTCAACTCCCAGTCCCGCCCGACCGGCCCCGGCGTCCGCAAGCCGCCCGCCTACCGGGCGCTCGCCGACGGCGTGCGGCTGCTGGTCCTGGAGGGCCGGGTGCCGGTCGCCGCCCGGCTGCCTGCCGAACGCGAACTCGCGGTGGCCCTCGCGGTGAGCCGTACGACCGTCGCCGCCGCGTACGAGGCGCTGCGCGCCGAGGGCTTCCTGGAGTCCCGCAGGGGCGCGGGCAGCTGGACGGCTGTCCCGGCGGGCAATCCGCTGCCGGCGCGCGGCCTCGAACCCCTGCCGCCCGAGTCCCTCGGCTCCGTCATCGACCTCGGCACGGCGGCGCTCCCCGCCCCCGAGCCGTGGCTCACCCGCGCGGTGCAGGGCGCGCTGGAGGAACTCCCGCCGTACGCGCACACGCACGGCGACTACCCGGCCGGGCTGCCCGCACTGCGGCAGATGCTCGCCGACCGGTACACCGCGCGCGGCATCCCCACCATGCCCGAGCAGATCATGGTCACCACCGGTGCGATGGGCGCCATGGACGCCATCTGCCACCTGTTCGCCGGGCGCGGCGAGCGCATCGCCGTCGAGTCGCCCTCGTACGCCAACATCCTTCAGCTGATGCGCGAGGCGGGCGCCCGTCTGGTGCCCGTCGCCATGGCGGAGGGGCTCACCGGATGGGACCTCCCGCGCTGGCGCCAGGTGCTGCGCGACGCGGCGCCCCGGCTGGCGTACGTCGTCGCCGACTTCCACAACCCCACGGGCGCCCTCGCCGACGAGGACCAGCGCCGCGCCCTGGTGGAGGCGGCCCGTTCGGCGGGCACCGTCCTGGTCGCCGACGAGACCATGTCCGAGCTCCACCTCGACGACGAGTACGCGATGCCACGCCCGGTGTGCTCCTTCGACCCGGCGGGCTCCACCGTGATCACCGTCGGCTCCGCCAGCAAGGCGTTCTGGGCGGGCATGCGCATCGGCTGGGTGCG
The DNA here is from genome assembly GCF_026342435.1 of Streptomyces sp. NBC_00237. NCBI lineage: Bacteria > Bacillati > Actinomycetota > Actinomycetes > Kitasatosporales > Streptomycetaceae > Streptomyces > Streptomyces sp. NBC_00237. The sequence goes on from NZ_JAPEMT010000001.1 coordinate 3,183,888, forward strand.
GGCCGCCCCCGAGGTGATCCGCAGCCTGGTGGCGGCACGCGCGTACGCCGACCTCGGCACCCCGGTCCTGGAGCAGCTCGCCATCAACTGGCTGATGAGCACCGGCGGCTGGGAGCAGGCCGTCTCGGTGCGCCGCGCCCAGGCCAGGGAGAACCGGGACGCCCTGGTGGCCGCCGTGCGCCGGGAGCTGCCGGACTGGGAGTTCCACGTGCCGGACGGCGGGCTCACGCTGTGGGTGCGCACGGGCGGGCTGTCCGGGTCGCGGATCGCGGCGGTGGGGGAGCGGGTCGGTGTACGGGTGCCGTCGGGGCCCCGGTTCGGCGTCGACGGGGCCTTCGAGGGGTACGTGCGGCTGCCCTTCACCGTGGGCGGCCCGGTGGCGGAGGAGGCCGCCGCGCGCCTCGCCGCCGCCGCGCGGCTGGTGGAGTCGGGGGCGAGCTCGGGCACGGAGACGCCGCGCACCTCGGTGGCGTAACCCCTCCCGCGTACGACAGTGCCCCCGCGCACCTCGGAAGAGGTGCGCGGGGGCACTGTCGTACGGCTGTCAGCCTTCCGCGGACACCGGGTCCTGGCTGGGCTGCTCGTCGCTGAGCTGCTCGTCGACCGGCACGCAGCGCTCGGGCAGCAGCTCCAGCACGGCCTGCCGGTGCGCCTCGCCGGTGGCGTCGTCGTACGGGTCGGGGGTGACGGGCACCTGGAGCCGCATCACCTGCCCCGCGCCCAGCCGGGCGTAACCGCGCCCCGGCGGGACGCCGGGGGTGGGCGTGGTGTGCGGGGGAGCGCCCAGGACGCACGCCACCTCCTCGGGGACGGCGGGCCCGAGCACCGCGCGGGCGCGCGTGTGCGCGCGCACCGACTCGCTCAGGGTGTCCCAGGTGTCGAACTGCTCCGCCACCACCACGGTGACGTTCGCCGCCCTGCCGTGCCGCAGGGGCACCTGGAGGAGCTGCTGCGGGTCGGTGCGGCCGTCGGCGGCGGCCAGGTGCCCGAAGACGCTGGGGCGGTCCAGCACGATCCACAGGGGGCGCCGGGTGTCGTCCGGGGTGGGCTGCCCCGCCTGCCGGGCCCGGTTGGCGGAGACCAGCCGCCGCTCCGTTTCTGCGGCGGCCCACTCCAGACCGGCCAGCGCACCGGACAGACCGCACTCGACGGCTAGCACTCCGGTGCGTCCGGTGAAGCAGGCGTACTCGCCGGTGCCGGTGCCCTCCGCGATCAGCACGTCGCCGTCCTGCAGCGCCTGGAGGACGATCGAGCGCAGCAGTGTGGTGGTGCCGCTGCCGGGCTGGCCGACGACCAGCAGATGGGGCTCGGTGGAGCGGGGGCCCGTCCGCCAGATCACCGGGGTGGCGTCGTACGCGTCGTCGCCGGCCTGGACGGGGACGGTGCGCGGAACGGCGTCGGCGTCCGTGAAGCCGAGGACGGTCTCGCCGGGGGCGGTGACGAAGCGCTGGGCGGCGATCGTCGTGGGGAGCGCGTCCAGCACCGTCATGACGAGCTGGTTGCCCTCCTCGTCCCAGTCGAAGCGGTACTCGCGGCCGCGCCCGGACTTCGCACTGAGCAACTGCTCGATACGGGCCCTGGAGGGGGCCTCGCCGTCCGGGAAGTAGGCGGGGTAGCGGATCAGCAGCCGGGACGGGCGGCCGCTGTCGTCGAACGCGTACTCACTGAAGGACGTGTCCCACTCCCCGCCGTGCGCGAAGAGCGGGTCGGGGTCCTCGGGGACGGAGAAGTACGGCACGAGAGCCTCGTAGAGGGACTGGAGGCGCTCTGTCTGCTCCGGGGCGGGGCCCGTCTGCACGGGGGCGCGTTCGTGCCCCTTCCAGGCGGCCGCGGCCATCACCGTGATCAGGGCGAGCAGCGGCCCGTACGGGATGAGCGCGACCACGAGGACGACGGCGCCCGCCAGGAACAGCGCGGGACCGCGCTTGTCCTTCGGGGTCGCCGACCACCTGGCCCGACCTGCCGCGGCGAGCTTGCGCAGGCCGCGGCTGATCGTGATGAGCGGATGGAGCACGTCCGTGGCGCTGTCGGCGGCAGTGCGCGCCAGCTCGCGGCTGCGGGCCACCGAGGCACTGCTGCTGCTCAGAATGCGGGGGAGGGGACGCCGGGCCACGTCGGACTCCTGGAGTGGGAAGAGTGGATGGACGCGGGGTCAGAACTTGATCCCGCCCAAGAGGCTGGCGAGGCTCGCTCCTCCGGCCTTGATGCTCGGGGCGATGGCTGTTCCCGCGAGGTAGAAGCCGAAGAGTGCGCAGACCAGGGCGTGCGACGCCTTGAGTCCGTCCTTCCGGAAGAACAGGAAGACGATGATGCCGAGCAGCACGACACCGGAGATGGACAGGATCATGAGGATTCTCCTGGTTGGTGGGGACAGTCACCATGAGTTCTTCCAGGCTCACAGAAAGTATCTATGCCGCAAATCGTGCGATCGGGTTAATTTTCGTCTTTTTCACTGGACCGGCCGAGCCCGCCGCCCTCGTAGTGATCTTTGCCGTAAGGAGTCCGGGTCATGTCGCGACGGGGGCAGTACCCTGTCGATTCACTCGTACGGCTCTCCTGCCGTGCGTCCCAGGTCACCGCATGTGAAAGGCAGGCAGTCCGCGATGAGCGAAGCAGTGGACCCCGAGGTCGTCGAGCTGGCGGGCAAGATCTTCGACCTCGCCCGGCAGGGCGACGCCGAGGCGCTCGCCGCCTACGTCGACGCGGGCGTTTCGCCGAACCTCACCAACGAGAACGGCCAGACGCTGGTGATGCTCGCCGCGTACCACGGGCACGCCGGTGCGGTGGAGGCCCTGCTGGCCCGTGGGGCGGACGCGAACCGGGCGAACGACCGGGGGCAGACACCGCTCGCCGGGGCCGTCTTCAAGGGTGAGGACGCCGTCGTACGGGTACTCGTCGCGGGCGGGGCCGATCCGGCGGCGGGAACGCCCTCCGCGGTCGACACCGCCCGGATGTTCGACAAGAAGGACCTGCTGGAGCTGTTCGGCGCGCAGTGAGCGGTTCCTGGTGAGGGAGTCCCGGGGGACGTCGTAAATGTGGTCGCGGTGGCGAAATCGCTGGGCCATCATGACGACGGATTCACAAACACCAGGTGCGGGGGGAAGTCGCCGCATTACGGATATGTGGAACGGGCCCACTCGGGGCCACCGATCGAGAGGCAGAGGAAGATGGTCATCACCAAGCGAAAGACTGTGACGGGCGGCCGGGCATGTTGGCGCACCGCGTAGGAACGGCACGTTTCCCCGGTTGCGTCGACAGCTTGATGTGAGGCCCTTTCCCATGTTCGAACCAGTCATAGCGCCGAGCGGCACCCTGCTCGGCCTCCTGCAAAGGGGCAGGGGTGACGGCACGCTGCACGCGCTCGCCGCACCCCGCCCGGAAGCCCTCGCGGCCCTCAACCACTGCGTGCTGAGCGACCCCCGCCACGACTGGCAGGTCGAGAACCGCTCGCTCTACTACGCCCGTCTCTACCTCGACCTCGACGGCAGCCTCGACGAGATCGAGCGCCACCTCTTCGACGTCGAGGACGTCCTCGACACGGAGGAGAACCGCACCGGGCTCGCGCTCGCCGTCCTGGGGCACCTCGCCTCGTACGGCAGGGACGACGCCCTGGCGCTCCTTCGTACGTACGCCAGGACAGGTGCCAACTGGACCTGGGCGCTCGACGAGCTCGCCCTGCGCGACGACGACAGCGGGCTGCGCTCGCTGGCGGGCCCCGTGCTCGCCCGGTTCGCCGCGACGCCCGAGGGCGACGCGGAACTCGCCGCTGCCGTCCGTGACGCCTTCGAGCCCCGGCCCTGGCGCCTGTGGGCCGAGGATCCGCGCGAGGCCGTCGGCGGCCGGGTCCGCGCGGCACAGGAACAGGGGTCCTTCGACCGATGGCAGCGCCAGATGCGCCCTGCCGGGCCTCGCCCCGAGTGGGGTGTCGAAGCCGTCTTCGAGTGGGCCCAACAGGGCCTGGAGCGCGGGGCCGTGCTGCACGTGCCCGCCGCCCGGTGCCTGACCGCGGTCGCCGGACCCGAGGATCGTTCAACGATCCTCAGGGCGGCGCGCGAGGGCTCCGACGGGGCGCGCTGCACCGCACTGCACTACCTGGCCCAGGCGCGGGACCCCGCCGTGCTCGACCTGATCGAAGCGGCCGCCGTGAGCCCCTCGCGGACCGTCGCCGAAGCCGCCGTCGCCGCCTTCGAGCGGATGTGCGGCCCCGAGGCGGTGGACCGGGCCCGCGGCTGGGTGCACCGGCCGGACGCCCTGGGAGCCTCCGCCGCGGGCGTGCTGTCCTGCCGGGGCGGCGCACAGGACGCCCCCCTCGTCCTCGGCGCCCTGCGCGAGGCCGTGCGGTCCGAAGGACCCGACGCCCCCGTGCTGTGGACCCTGGTCGACGGAGCCGGACGGCTCGGCATCTGTGCCGCCGCCCCCGTACTGCGCCACATCTACCGAGAGACCGCCTCCTCCCACTTGCGGCAGCGCGCGGCAGGCGCCCTGGCCGCCACCGATCCGTCCTTCGCCTCCGGCTTCGCCGTCGAGTGCCTGTGGGACTGCGAGGAGACGACGCGGGAAGTCGCCGCCCGGCACGCGGAGACCGCCGACGCGCGGGTCGCCGACCGGCTGCGGCGACTGGCCGCCGATCCGGCCGAAGAGGCCGAGGTGCAGACCGCCGTACGGAGCCGGATAGGGCCCGACGCGACGGCGGTGTGAGCGAAGGCCCGCACCACGGCGGGCCGTACGGCGGCGAGGGCGGTGCGCCCGGAGCGAATCCGGAGCCCACCGCCCTCGCGGCGTTCCGTACCCATCAAGGGAGTTGGGGGCACTGCGTCGGCGGACACCGGAGTGGGAAGCCTGGCGGACGACCGCCCGCTGCTGGGCCGCACCAGCGACCGGATGACCGTGGGCGCGCTCGACCTCGGTGACAGCGTCCGCGCCGAGCGGTTGCTCGCGCAGCATCTCGACGGCGCGCAGGCGAACCTCGTCGGGAGCGGCGACCGGGGGGTCTGAGCGGTCCGCGCCAGGGTCGGTCGCGCGCCCGTCGGACAGGTGTCGCAGGCGGTCCCATCTGGGCCGTTTCGACCGTTGTCAGTGTGAGGACCTAATCTGTGCCACGTGACTTCGCCTGCCTCGACGGATACCACCACGGAATTCGTTCCGCCCCAGCTCAGCGCGGGGCCGCGCCCCGCCCCGGGCCCGGCCGCCGACGAAGGGCTCGCGCGGCGACTGCGCGCGCTCGCGTGCACCGCGCCGCTGCACGACCTCGACGTGCGCAAGGCCAACCTGGCGGGCGAGTACACGGTCTACGCGATGGCCGAGGTCGCCCTCTCCGCGATCGACCTGATCACGCTCAACATGGACTTCGACACCGGGGCCGACCACGAGCAGATCGTCTCCCGGCTGCTGCCCCGCGTCGCCGCCCAGGCCCCCCGCCGCCCGGCCGCCGAGCACGAGCGCGTGGCCCGCTGGGTCCTGGAAAACCTGGTCAACGTCGGCAGCGTCGACCGGGGCTTCCGCGCCGTCTACGGCACCTTCTCCGCCGACGGCGTCTACACCCGCCGCGACTACGACTTCAAACTCGTCGAGGAGGTCGCCGGATACGGCGGCGGGGTGTTCCTGCGCACCACCGACGAAGCCGTCAACGTCCTGGTCGGCGCCCTCGACACGGACGTCACCAGCGCCCAGATCGCCGCCGAGGTCAAGCTGGAGGTCCTGATCAACCGGGGCCGCCTCGCCGACGCCCAGCTCGCCGCCGAGCAGGCCCGCTACCGCACCGTCCAGTACGCCGAGACGCTCCGCCGCACCCTGGAGGCCACCCGGCGCAACGTCCGCGCGGTCGACTGGCTCAACGCCGTACCGGACATGATCGCCGAGGCCCTCGACCACGTCGCCGACCGCTACCGGCACGAGAACGCGATCCTCACCAACATCCGCAAGGCCCGCGACGAGTCCGAGGATCCCGAGCAGAAGCGCCGTGCCGCCGAGCTCGTCGACATCGTCAAGGACTGCATCCGCCGCCACACCCAGCTCCAGTCGAGGCTGCTGGAGGCCGGACCGCTGTTCCGCGCCGAGCAGGACCGCCAGGCGTTCGCGCCGCTGTCCGCGCACTCCGGGCTCGACCTGTACGGCCAACTGGTCGCTCCGCTGCTGCCGCTGCCCCTGGAGCGTGCGATCCGCGTCACGGACGCCTTCTTCGCGCACGGCACGGGCCTGCGCACGCCCACCTCGGTGCGCGTGGGCGACCTCGTCGACATACTCCTCACCCCTTCCGTGGAGCGCGAGCACCTGGGCGCGGAGATGCCCGAGCCCGACCTCATCGCCACCCCGGACGACAGCCGCTTCAGCGAGGAGCAGCTCGCCGACGCGATGCAGCTCCTCGACCTCCCGCACGACGCCCCCCGCCGTCTCTCGGGCCTCCTCGCCGAGGCCCGCCGCACGGGCGGCCACGACCTGGCCTACCTCGTCGCCCTGCTGGCGGTGCACGCCGCGAGCCCGCCCGTCGGCACGGCCTACCGCCAGGGCGAAGAACGCCTCCTCTTCGCCGTCGACGACGGCACCCAGCTCGACGACCCCGACTTCGGCGGCGCCGACCTGATCGTGGGCACCGCCCTCCTCGACACCGCCGGAATGGCCACGGGCCGCGCGGAGGCGTCATGACCCCGGCCGACACCTCGCGCCGCAGCCCCCTCGGCCCCCGCCCGCCCCGACACCGCCCCGTCCCACCCCCGGCCCCCCGCACCCACGAGGGCCCCCGCACCCACGAGGGCCCCCGCCCCACCCCCGTAACCCCCACCAAAGCCAAGGAGCACCACCCGTGAGCGACCCCCACGCAGAAGACCCCGCGTGGAGCGGCGACGCCGTCGAGGCTCCCGCAGCCCCCGCCGCGGTGACCCCCGCCGACGCCTCCGACGCCGCCCGCCTCGTCTCCTTCGGCCTCCAGCCCAAGCTGCTCCCGTCCCGCGACGCCGAATACGCCGACCTCCTGCGCCGCTACCGCGAGGAAGCCCCCTTCGCGCGCCTCGCCGACGCGGTCGCCACCGGCCTCGGCCTCGTCGTCCTCGAAGTGTCGACCCGCGCCGGAATGGCCGTCTCCGCCGACGAGGACTCCGTCTTCGCCGTCCGCATGGGCGACTACGCCCGCCGCGCCTCCGCCGAGTCCGCCGACCGTTTCCTGCACGGCCTCGCCCATCTGGCCGTCGCCGCCATGTCCTTCCCGCGCCCCGAGGACCTCGCCGACGACGGCTACATCGGCCGTCTCACCGTCAACGGCGTCGACGCCTTCGTCCGCCAGGCATGCCGCCGCCTCGAAGAGCGCGCGGAAGAAACCGGGGAGAACACCGACCCCGCCACCGACGCCCCCGGCCTCGAATCCGCCTGGCGCGTCTACTCCCGCCGCAGCGCCACCGGCGCCACCAAGGACGCCCGCCGCCTCGCCGGTTCCACCACCGGCATCGTCGGCAAGGCCATGGCCTTCCTCACCGACTCCGGCTTCCTCCAGCGCACCGGCGACGAGGCGGGCGGCTCCTACCGCACCACCGCCCGCTACCAGCTCCAGGTCCGCGACATGGCGGGCGCCGCCGCCATGGCCGAACTCCTGGAACTGGGCGTCGTCCCCGTCACCGACGGCACCGCCAGCCTCGTGCCGGCCGCCGACACCGACGACCTCGACCTGCCCGCCGACGCGGGCCTGCCCTTCCACGCGTAGTTCCGCCAGTTCGACCAGTTCCGCCAGTTCCGCCAGTTCCAAGAGTTCGACCAGTTCCGCCGAGACGACCGCAGACGTAGAAGAGACTGAGCCGCCATGTACGAGTTGTCCCGGGTCCGCCTGTACTCCATCGGCCCCGCCGGAGCGCGCTACGCCGACACCGTCCTCGACCTGCGCGGAGTCGGCGCGCCCGTGCCGAATCCCGCGCCCGCCCAGGCGGAGTTCTTCGAGGAGGAGCCGGTCGGCCCGCCGCGCCGCCCCGCCCCCGCGGGCGTGCTCTTCCTGGAGAACGGCGGCGGCAAGTCCGTCCTCCTCAAGCTGATCTTCTCGGTGATGCTCCCCGGCCACCGCAACACCCTGGGCGGCGCCAGCTCCGGCGTGCTCCGCAAGTTCCTGCTCGCCGACGACTGCGGGCACGTCGCCCTGGAGTGGCAGCACACCCTCAACGGCGAGTGCGTCGTCGTCGGCAAGGTCAGCGAGTGGCGCGGACGCCAGGTCTCCAACGACCCCCGCAAGTTCGCCGAGGCGTGGTACTCCTTCCGCCCCGGGCCCGGCCTCAGCCTGGACTCCCTGCCGGTCGCCGAGTCCACCGCCGTACGGCGCCCCGCCGAGGGCGCGTCGGGCGCGCAGGGCCGCCGCCGCACCATGAAGGGCTTCCGCGACGCGATCACCGAGGCGGGCAAGGCGTACCCCCACCTCGACATCCACTGGGAAGAGATCCACGACCGCTGGAACGAGCACCTCACCGAGCTCGGCCTCGACCCCGAACTCTTCCGCTACCAGCGCGAGATGAACGCCGACGAGGGCGAGGCCGCCGGCCTCTTCGCGGTCAAGAAGGACTCCGACTTCACCGACCTGCTGCTGCGCGCCGTCACCGACACCCGCGACACCGACGGCCTCGCCGACCTCGTCCACGGCTTCGGCAACAAGCTCGGCCGCCGTGCCGAGCTGATGGCCGAACGCGACTTCACCGCGGGCTCCGTCGACCTCCTGGGCCGCATCGTCGAGGCCGCGGGCACGCGCGCGCGTGCCCGCGACATCCACAGCGGCGCCGAACGCCGCACCCGCACCCTCTCCCGCCGCCTCTCCGCCCGCGCCGCCGAGGAACGCGGACGCACGGCGGAACTCGCCCAGCAGGTCGCGTCCGCCGCGCACACCGTCACCGAGGCCGAGAGCGCACGCGGCCACAGCGCCCTCATCTCCGCCGAACTCGCCTACCGGCACGCCTCGTTGTCGCTCGCCGCCGCCGAGAAGAGCGCCGCCGCCCAGCGCCGCGAACTCGCCGACGCCCGCACCCTGCACTCCGCCTGGCAGGCCGCCGAAGCCGTGCTGCGACACCGCGCCGCCGCCGACCGCTCCGCCCGCGTCGCCGTCGCCATCCGCGACGCCGAGCGCGACGCGGCCCCCGCGCTGGCCGCTCGCGCGAGCGCCGCCGTCGATCTCGTACGAGCGCTCCACAGCGCCGCCGAGGACGGCGAGCGCGTCGCCGCCGAGCAGGAGGAACGCTCCGCCGCCCTCCAGGAGGCGGGCGAGGCCGCCCACCGCGACGCCACCGTCGCCGCCACCGAGGCGCAGCGCGCCCGCAGCGAGATCGGCCACCTGCGCCAGCGCCTCACCGAGGTCGAGCAGGAGACCGCCGACGCGGTACGGGCGGGCTGGCTCGACGACACCGCCCCCGACGCCGACCCGGCCCGCGCCGCACTGGCCGCCACCGACGCCGAGAAGACCGCCGTCGCCGCCTGGGACGTCGCCCGCGAGGCGGCCCGTACGACGGCGGACCGGGCCCGCGAGGCCGTCGCCGAGGACACCCGCGCCGAACTCGCCGCCGCCCGCGCGGCCGACGCGGCCCGGGCCGCGTCGGCCGCGTACGAGGCCGAGCACCGCGCCGCCGCCTCCATCGCGGCGGAGGAGCGCCTCGCCGAGCTGCTCAGCCTGCCGTCCGGAGGCGCCGCCTCCGCATCCGCGTCCGGCTTCCCGCAGCCGCGCAGCGGCGACGAAGAGGGTTCCGACGACGGCACCCGCACGGACGCGGGCCCCGCCCTCGGAGCCCAGCGTTCCGCCTCCGGCGGCGTCCAGCACGCCGCCACCGCCACGGCCACCCGCACCCGCCGCACCCCCCGTCCCACCGCCGAAGGGCACCTCACCGTCGAGGAGCTGGACCGCAACGCCGAGGACCTCCTCGCCCTCCTGGACCGGGGCGTCACCGCCGCCGAACGCCAGCTCTTCGAACTCCGTACGGCAGCCGCCGACGACTCCCGCATCCTGGGCGCGCTCGGCGACGGCGGCCTCCTGCCGCCCAGCCCCGACGTCCTGGCGACCGTCGAGTACCTCGGCGAGCACGGCATCCCGGCCCTGCCCGGCTGGCGCTACCTCGCCCAGGCCGTCGACCCCGCCGACCACGCGGCCGTCCTCGCCGCCCGGCCCGAACTCGTCGACGGCGTCGTCATCACCGACCCCGCCTCGCACTCCCGCGCGCGGGAAGTGCTCTCCGGCGCGGCGCTGCTGCCCCGCTCCGCCGTTGCCGTCGGCACCGCGTCCGCGCTGCTCGCACCGGTCCCCGGCACCAGCGGCCCCGAAGGCGACCCGGGCGCGGTCTTCCTCGTACCGCCGAACCCGGCGATGCACGACGAGCACGCCGCCGACGAGGAGCGGCAGGCACTGCGCGCGCGGGCCACCGCCCGCGACGAGGAGATCCGTACGCTCGCCGCCCGGCTGACCGGCGACCGCACCCTGGCCGCCCGGCTCGGCTCCTGGCGCGAGGACTGCCCGCCCGGCATGCTCGCCGAACTCGCCGAGGCCGCCGCCACCGCCCGGGAGGCCGCCGCAGCCGCCGAGGCCGTCCTCGCGGAAGCCCGTACGGTACGGGCCGAAGCCGAGGAGTCCGCCGCCGAAGCGGCCCGCGTACGCGACGAACGGCAGGAAGCCGCCCAGCGCGCCCGCCGGGTCGCCGACGCCCTCGCCGGACTCGCCCACCGGCTGCGCGAGCGCGCCGGATGGCAGCTCAAGCTGCGCGAACTCGCCGACGAGGCAGCCGAGTCGGAGGCTCGCGCCGCCACCCTCCTGGAGCGCGCCAAGGCCGCCGACGAGGACCGCCGCACCGCCCAGCGCACCGCCGACGACGCCCACCGCACCTCCCGCACCCTGCGCGCCGAGCGCGCCGAGATCGCGGGCGCGCCCGAGACGCTTCCCGAGCCCGACCCGGACGCCCCGCGTGTGGCGCTGCCCGCGCTGCGCGAGGCGTACCGTGCCGCCTCCCAGCTGTACGAGAAGGTCGGCGTCGGCGCGGACCTGCGCGCCGAACAGGCCCGCGCGGAGAGCGACGAGAGCGCCGCCCTCGCCGAGCTCAACCGCCTCACCAACAAGGTCCGCAACCGGGCGGGCCAGCTCCTGGAGAGCAACGACGGAGCCGACGGACCCTCCCGGCAGGCCGCCGCCGCCCGCGCCGAATCCCTCGTGCAGACCCTGGAGACCCGGGCGTCCACCGCGAGCGAGCAGCTCGGCCGTCTGCGCGGCGAGGCCGAACGCCTGGCCCCCGAGGACGGCGCGTCGCACACGGAGCTGGCCGAGGAGCTCGTACCGTCCGACGCCGAGCACGCGCAGACCCTGCTGCGCACCGCCACCACCGAACTGGCCGCCCGCACCCACGCGTTGGAGACCGCGCGCGCGGCGTACGGCGAACTGCTGCACGCGCACCGCGGTGCCGAGGACGCCGCAGGCGGCTTCGACGAGACGGCCGCGCTCCTGCGGGACCTGCTGCGCGACCACCACCAGGACGAGGACGGCCAGGAGAACCCCGAGCCCTACCCCGGCACCCTGGAGGAGGCCCGCCACTCGGCGGCCGAGGCCCGGCGCTCCCTGCGCGGCTGCGCGGGCGACCTCTCCACCGCCGAGGCCGCCGTGCGCGAGGCGAGCGACGTCCTGGTACGGCACGCCAACGCCACCCGCTACGAGCAGGTACGCACGCCCGCCCGCCAGCAGATCCGCGAACTGCCCGCGGCGGCGCTGCCCGAGCACGCGGCGGCGTGGGAGGCGGCCTTCGCGCCCCGGCTGCGCGTCCTCACCGACGAGCTGGCCCAGCTGGAGCGCAACCGCGACAGCATCGTGGACCGGCTGCGCGGACTCGTGGAGTCCGCACTCGCCACCCTGCGTTCGGCGCAGCGGCTCTCGCAGCTGCCCGAGGGGCTGGGGGAGTGGTCGGGGCAGGAGTTCCTGCGCATCCGCTTCGAGGAGCCCGACCAAGCCACCCTCGTCGAGCGGCTCGGCGAGGTCGTCGACGAGGCGACCCGGGCCGCCGTGAAGAAGAACTCCGACATGCGACGCGACGGGATGTCGCTGCTGCTGCGCGGTGTGCAGGCCGCGCTGGAGCCCAAGGGCATCGCGGTGGAGATCCTCAAGCCGGACGCGGTGCTGCGCGCCGAGCGGGTGCCGGTCGGGCAGATGGGCGACGTCTTCTCCGGCGGCCAGCTCCTCACCGCCGCCATCGCCCTGTACTGCACGATGGCCGCGCTGCGCAGCAACGACCGGGGCCGCGACAAGCACCGGCACGCGGGCACGCTCTTCCTCGACAACCCGATCGGGCGCGCCAACGCCACGTATCTGCTGGAGCTCCAGCGGGCCGTCTCGGACGCGCTCGGCGTGCAACTGCTGTACACGACCGGTCTGTTCGACACGACCGCCCTCGCCGAGTTCCCGCTCGTGATCCGGCTGCGCAACGACGCCGACCTCAGGGCGGGCCTGAAGTACATCAGCGTCGAGGAGCACCTGCGCCCGGGGCTGCCGCAGCAGAGCACCGAGGGCGAGACCATCCACGGCGAGATCACCGCGACCCGGATGTTCCGCAGGACACCGGCGGACGAGGCGCAGCCCGCGTAGGGACGGTGCGGGGGAGCGGCGGGCCACGCCGCTCCCTCCACGCAGCCCTGTCGCGAGCCTGATGCGGAGCTACGCGGCCGGATGCGGGGCTGCGCAGGCAGGTTCATGCCTCCGAAAGCCGCCCCGAACCCCGCTGCCGCCCCGGGCCGGTGTCCCGCTCCTGCCCCCGGTCCTGTATTCGCTCGCTCCTGCGCGCCGCACGCCGTGCCCTGCGGCGCTCCCGCCGCAACTGCCGTGCCGTACTGCTGGGGACGGACACCACGCCCATGCGCTGGTTCCACACCTGGCGGGTGATCCACACGTCCAGCACGCCCCAGGTCGAGGCCACCGTGCTCGCCACGGTGCTCAGCACCATCGGGAACGCCAGCCAGGAGCCCGCCAGCGTGCACAGGAAGGCGGTCATCGCCTGCATCAGCGTCAACGCCACTATGATCACCGCCCGCACCGCCGACGTGCGCACCGGATCGGGCAGTCGCCACCGCACGGCGGGCTCCTCGACCCACAACGGCCGAGGCCCCTCCCGGTCCGCTTCCGCCGCCGGACGCTCCTGCGTCTTCATGCCCCCACTCCCCACCGCTCAACTCAGGCCCGGAACACGAGCCTTCAGGAGTGCCTGCCCGGCTTGTGCTGCTTCACGCAGCCGCCCCCGCCCAGTCGCCTCCCGCTCTCGTTCGTCTCCCCGTACACAAGGTCCCCGTACACAAGGTCTCCGTACACAAGGACGAGTAACCGGTCCGAAAGATTCCCGCCGTACGGACACGGAACGAACACTTCCAGCCATCCCGGCATGTGCGGAGTGATGTGTTCCGGTGGGTGTCCTGTGCCACAGGCACGGTATTCAACTCCCTTGATTCCCGGACAAGTCATGATCGGGGTTCGGTGCGGCGGCCGAAAATCGACCGGACGTGTCTTCGAGTTGCCCATGAGGCAGTAGTAGGCTCACGCCGTTTGTTGACGCTTCGCGTTGACGAACGGCAGGGAACGGGCCGACCGGAGTGCCCGACGAGACGGAACACCACCCCGCCGCGCGGGGTTGAGCTGGGGGAGGCCATGCGCTTTCGCGGGAAGTCCATCCGCCGGAAGATCGTGGCGTTGCTGCTGGTGCCGCTCATCTCCCTCACCGCCCTCTGGGGCTTCGCCACCGTCCTGACCGGACGCGAGGCGAGCGAACTCCTCGAAGTCGCCTACGTCGTGGAGAAGATCGGCGCACCGGTCGAGGACGCCGTCCAGGTCATCCAGGCGGAGCGTCGGCAGACCCTCGTGTACCTCGCCGACGAACGCGGCTCCGACACGCTCACCCGCCTGAGCAAGCAGCGCACGGCCACCGACGCGGCCCTCTCCGTCATCCGCAAGAGCGCCAAGAACCCCAAAGTCATGGACGACCTGGACGAACCGTCGGCCAAACGCCTGACCTCCGTCCTCACCGCGTTCGACACCCTCACCGCCCTGCGCCGGTCGGTCGACGACAGCACGATCAGCCGCAAGGACGCCCTCACCCGGTTCAACATGCTGGTCGACCCCAGCCACACCTTCCTGGCGAACCTGCACATCGTGCGCGACGTCGAGATGGACAAGCAGGGCCGCGCCCTCGTCGGCACCACCCGCGCCCGCGAACTCCTCGCCCGCGAGGACGCCCTGGTCGCCTCCGCACTCGTCGCCGGGCAGATCACCCCGGAAGAGACGCGCACGCTCACCGGGCTGATCGCGGGCCGCGACATCCTCTACACCACCAGCCTGGAGCAGCTCCCCGCCTCCGAGCGCCAGGCGTACGACGCCCTGTGGGAGGGCCCCGACACGGCCCCCCTGCGCATCGCCGAGAAGAAGCTCCTCCAGCAGGGCGCCACCAAGCGGCCCACCGCCGTCAGCGGCCAGTCCTGGGACGACGCCGCACCGCCCGTCCTGGAGAGCCTCGCCCGCCGTGCCAGCGAGGCCAGCGACAACTACCAGGACCGGGTCGAGCCGGTCGCCTTCGACGTGCTCCTCAAAGCGGGCGCGGCAGGCGTCCTCGGCTTCCTCGCCCTGATCATCTCCGTCGTGGTCTCCGTACGCATCGGCCGCTCCCTGGTCCGCGACCTCAACCGGCTCCGCAAAGAGGCCCACGAGGCATCCGGCGTACGCCTGCCCGCCGTCATGCGCCGCCTCGCCGCGGGCGAGACCGTCGACATCGAGACCGAGGCTCCGCGCCTGTCGTACGAGAAGGACGAGATGGGCCAGGTCGGCCTTGCTCTCAACACGCTCCAGCGGGCCGCCGTCGAATCCGCCGTACGCCAGGCCGACATGCGGCGCGGCGTCTCCGAGGTCTTCGTCAACCTCGCCCGCCGCAACCAGGTCCTGCTGCACCGCCAGCTGACCCTCCTGGACACCATGGAGCGCCGCACCGAGGACACCGACGAACTCGCCGACCTGTTCCGCCTCGACCACCTCACCACGCGCATGCGCCGCCACGCCGAGGGCCTGGTGATCCTCTCCGGGGCCGCCCCGTCCCGGCAGTGGCGCAAGCCCGTACAGCTGATGGACGTCGTACGGGCGGCCGTCGCCGAGGTCGAGGACTACGAGCGCATCGAGGTACGACGGCTGCCGAGGATCGGCGTCGGCGGGCCCGCCGTCGCCGACCTCACCCACCTCATCGCCGAACTCCTGGAGAACGCCACGGTGTTCTCGCCCCCGCACACCGCCGTACAGGTGCTCGGCGAGCGCGTCGCCAACGGCTTCACCCTGGAGATCCACGACCGCGGCCTCGGCATGGCCGCCGACCTCCTCCTCGACGCGAACCTCCGGCTCGCGGAGACCCCCGAGTTCGAACTGTCCGACACCGACCGGCTCGGCCTGTTCGTGGTCAGCCGCCTCGCCCAGCGGCAGAACGTCCGGGTCTCCCTCCAGCAGTCCCCGTACGGAGGCACCACCGCGGTCGTGTTCATCCCGGCGGCCCTCCTCACCGAGGCCCCCGACACGGAGGGCGCCGGGTTCAGCGTCGAACGCGCGCCTGACCGTGCCCGCGCCGACGAACCCGCCCCCACGGGTGCGGGCCGCCGCCAGAACCTCACCTCGGTCGGCCGCGTCCCCGGGGCCCGCCCCGGACAGCCCGTGCTCGACGGCCCCGTCGAACTGGAGGCCCCGCTCGGCACCCTGGGCCTGGAACCCGCACCGTCCCTCGGCTCCTCCCCCGGCGGCCTCCTCGGCGACCTGGAGGACACCGAGAGCGAACGCGGCGGGATCTTCCGGGCCCGTGGCCTGGACACGTCGCGCGGCGGTCCGGACAAGCCCCGCGGCGGCCCCGACAAGTCCCGTGGCGGCCCGAACAAGCCGCGCGGCCGCAGTACGGGCGATCTCCGTGGTTCGACCGACCTCCGTGGTTCGACCGACCTCCGCGGCGCTGCGGACCTCCCCAAGAGCGGCGGCGGACGCAAGGGCGGCCCCGTCCCCCTGCGCGGCACCCCCCGCACCCGGGTCGCCGACGCCGCCCGGGTGCAGCACCAACAGGCCCCCGACGCCTCCGAGGACGGCACCGCTTCGGTCCGCCCGGACGCGCCCGTGCCGCTGCCCCGCCGCAAGCCTTCCCTGGTCGCCGAACACGGCCGCCGTGTCGGAC
The DNA here is from genome assembly GCF_026342435.1 of Streptomyces sp. NBC_00237. NCBI lineage: Bacteria > Bacillati > Actinomycetota > Actinomycetes > Kitasatosporales > Streptomycetaceae > Streptomyces > Streptomyces sp. NBC_00237. Next base: position 3,200,039 of record NZ_JAPEMT010000001.1, read on the forward strand.
CGCGCACCGAGCAGCCATCGGGCCCGGTCGGGGCGGACGCCGCCCCCGAGGAGACCGCCCCCGGCGCCCTTCCGCGCCGGGTGCGCCAGGCCAGCCTCGCCCCCCAGCTGAAGAAGGAGGCCGAGGCGCCCCGCACCGCCGAGAACGCCCACCCGGCCGCCGAACCCGAGCCGGAGCGCGACGCCGAGGAAGTGCGCAGCCGGATGGCCTCGCTCCAGCGCGGCTGGCAGCGCGGCCGCCGCCAGAACGAGGCCGAACCGGCCGGACGGGTGGCACCCGCGCCGGTGACGCGATCGCCGGTGCCGGAACCGATCACACCCGACCAGCCCGAGACAGCAACAGGAACGACAGCAGAGGGAGACGGTCGATGACCGCACCGAACGCCGCAGCACACAATGCCTCGGGCCGGGGTTCCGGCGAGCTCAACTGGCTCCTGGACGACCTCGTCGACCGGGTCCGGGCCATCCGCAAAGCCCTGGTCCTGTCCAGCGACGGACTGCCCACCGGCGCTTCCCAGAGCCTCACCCGGGAGGACGGCGAGCACCTTGCCGCCGTCGCCTCCGGCTTCCACAGCCTCGCCAAGGGCGTCGGCAGCCACTTCGAGGCCGGGAGGGTCCGCCAGACCGTCGTGGAGCTGGACGACGCGTTCCTGTTCGTCACGGCGGCGGGCGACGGCAGCTGCCTCGCCGTCCTCTCCGACGCCGACTCCGACGTCGGCCAGGTCGCGTACGAGATGACGCTCATGGTCAAGCGCGTCGGCGCCCACCTGGGGACCGCCCCCCGGACCGGCCTGCCCGCCAACGGGTGAGCGGAGCCGGGATGAACGACGCAGGCACCCAGGACGCGGGCAGGCCGGACGCGGGCAGGCGGGGCCCGGGCACCCAGGCCCCCGGCGTCCACCGGGCCCAGGAGCGCGAGGCCGCCGCCCGCGGGCGCGCGGTACCCGGCGCACGGCAGCAGGACGCGCACTTCTTCGACGCCGACGCCGGTCCCGTCGTACGCCCGTACGCCATGACCCGGGGACGCACCAGCAGTGCCACCCGGCACCGGCTCGACCTGATCGCGATCGTCATCCCGGAACCCTCGGCCGACGACCCGGACGGCGATCACACGCTCGCCCCGGAGCACGTCGAGATCGTGCAGCTGTGCCAGGAGAGTCCGCAGTCGATCGCCGAACTGGCCGCCACCCTCGACCTGCCGGTCGGCGTCGTACGCGTCCTGGTCGGTGACCTGGTCGAGGAGCAACTCGTCCACGTCACCCGCCCGGTGGAGCCTGCGGAGCTGCCGGACGAGAGCCTGCTGCGCGAAGTGATCGACGGCCTCAGAGCACTCTGAGCCGCCTCAGAGCACACCGGGTACACCGAGCACACCGAGCGCTCTGAGCCACAGCGAGTACGAGTCACAGCAAGATCGGGAGAACCCACACATGGTCTTCGGGCGTTCCAGCCGCAAGCAGCGGCCCGTGGAGCCGGTGACGCTCAAGATTCTCGTCGCCGGCGGATTCGGGGTGGGCAAGACCACCCTGGTCGGCGCGGTCAGCGAGATCCGACCCCTGCGCACCGAGGAGACCCTCAGCGAGGCGGGGCGGCCCGTGGACGACACCCACGGCGTCGAGTCCAAGACGACCACCACCGTCGCCATGGACTTCGGCCGCATCACCCTGCGCGAGGACCTCGTGCTCTACCTGTTCGGGACACCGGGACAGGACCGCTTCTGGTTCCTGTGGGACGAACTGGCGCAGGGCGCCCTCGGAGCCGTGGTGCTCGCGGACACCCGCCGCCTGGAGGACTGCTTCGCGGCGGTCGACTACTTCGAGCGCCGGGAGATTCCGTTCACCGTCGCGGTCAACTGCTTCGACGGAGCGCCCCAGCACCCCGCCGAGAGCGTCGCGGCGGCCCTCGACCTCGACCCGGGGGTGCCGGTGATGCTGTGCGACGCCCGGGACAGGGAGTCGGCGAAGGACGTGCTGATCAGTGTCGTGGAACACGCCCTGGAGGTGTCGGCGGACCGCCGCAGGGCGGCCGCCTCCGCCGCCACCTCATAGCGGGCGGCAGCTCGCGGTGACGTGCGCGCACCGCGCAAGGACCGTACGCGCACCAGAGGGAAGGCGGTCCGCGAAGCGGCCCGCACCCCCGCCGACTGAGGTGCGGACCGCGGCCGTTGCCCCTCCCGCGCGTCGCGGTGCCTCGCCGGCGTGTACGGCACAACGCGACGCGAGGACGATCGTAGACCCGGTTACTCCTGCCCGTCCTCCTGCCAGCCGAAGCTGCGCTCCACCGCCTTGCGCCAGTTCCGGTACTCGCGGTCGCGCTCCGGCGCACCCATGCGGGGCGTCCACTCCACATCGCGCTGCCAGTGCGCCTTCAGCTCGTCCAGGTCCGACCACACCCCGGTCGCGAGACCGGCGGCGTACGCGGCGCCCAGGCACGTCGTCTCCGACACCTTCGGCCTGATCACCGGCACGTCCAGGACGTCCGCCTGATGCTGCATCAGCAGATTGTTCCCGGTCATCCCGCCGTCGACCTTCAGCGTGGTGATCCGTACGCCCGAGTCCTGGTACATCGCGTCGACGACCTCACGCGTCTGCCAGCTCGTCGCCTCCAGCACCGCCCGCGCCAGGTGCGCCTTGGTGACGTACCGGGTCAGCCCGGTGACCACCCCGCGCGCGTCCGCACGCCAGTAGGGCGCGTACAGGCCGGAGAAGGCCGGGACGATGTACGCCCCGCCGTTGTCCGCCACGCTTGCGGCGAGCGGCTCGATCTCGTCCGCGCTGCGGATGATGCCGAGCTGGTCGCGGAACCACTGCACCAGCGCGCCCGTGATCGCGATCGAGCCCTCCAGGCAGTAGACCGGCGCGTCGCTCCCGATCTTGTACCCCATGGTCGTGAGCAGCCCGTTCTTCGACGGGACCGGCCGGTTCCCGGTGTTGAGGAGCAGGAAGCTGCCCGTCCCGTACGTGTTCTTGGCCGTCCCCGTGTCGTAGCACGCCTGCCCGAACACCGCCGCCTGCTGGTCACCGAGCGCGGAGGCCACCGGGACGCCCGCGAGCTGGCCGACGGCCCTCCCGTACACCTCGGCGGACGATTTGATCTCCGGCAGCACGGCCTCGGGCACCCGCATCGCGGAGAGGATCTCCGGGTCCCACTGGAGGGTCTGGAGGTTCATCAGCATCGTGCGGCCCGCGTTGGTGACGTCCGTGACGTGGACACCGCCCCGCGTGCCGCCCGTGAGGTTCCAGATCAGCCACGAGTCGATCGTGCCGAAGGCTATCTCGCCCCGCTCGGCCCGGGTCCGCAGCCCGGGTACGTTGTCGAGCAGCCAGGCGGCCTTCGGCCCGGAGAAGTAACTGGCCAGCGGCAGCCCGGTCTTGTCCCGGAACCGGTCCTGTCCGTCCGGGCCGCCCAGTTCGGTGCACAGGGCGGAGGTACGGGTGTCCTGCCAGACGATCGCGTTGTGCACGGGCTTGCCGGTCGCCCGGTCCCAGAGCACCGTCGTCTCGCGCTGGTTGGTGATGCCGAGCGCGCTCAACTGGTCGGCGCGCATACCGGCCTTGGCGAGCGCTCCCGCGACGACCGCCTGGACCTTCGACCAGATCTCGGTGGCGTCGTGCTCCACCCAGCCCGGCTTCGGGAAGATCTGGCGGTGCTCGCGCTGGTCGACGGCGACGATCGCCCCGCCGTGGTCGAAGATGATGCAGCGGCTGGACGTGGTGCCCTGGTCGATCGCCGCGACGAACTTCTCGCTGCTGTCGGTCATGAGGTCCCCTCGCTCAATCAGAAGGCTGGAGGTGGGTCAGAAGGCCAGGTGGTGGACGAGCCCGCCCAGCGCACCACCGACGAGCGGCCCCAGGATCGGCACCCACGCGTAGCCCCAGTCGGACGTCCCCTTGTGGGGAATCGGCAGGAGGGCGTGGACGAGCCGGGGGCCGAGGTCACGGGCCGGGTTGATGGCGTACCCCGTCGGCCCGCCCAGGGACAGACCGATGCCGACGACCAGGAACGCGACGATCAGCGTCTGCGTTCCGGACAGACCGAGTCCCTTGGTCCCGCCGAACGCCAGGACGGGCAGGACCAGCGCGAACGTCGCGATGGCCTCGGTCATGACGTTGGCGACCGGGTTCCGGATCTCCGGGATGGTCGAGAAGATGCCCAGGGTGGGAGTGGCCTCCGCCGTGTCCCTGTTGGCGCCGAACTGCGCGTAGTAGACCAGCCAGGCGAGCACGGCGCCGATCATCGCACCGGCCATCTGCCCGAGCACGTACACCCAGGTCTGGTCCCACTTGCCGCTGTCGATGGCGATGCCGAGGGTCACCGCCGGGTTGAGGTGCCCGCCGGACAGCGGCGCCGCGGTGTACGCCCCGGCCAGCACGCCGAACCCCCAGCCGAACGCGATGACCACCCAGCCCGAGGCCCTCGCCTTGGAGAACCGCAGGGTGACGGCGGCGCACACGCCCGCGCCGAAGAGGATGAGGATCGCGGTGCCGATCAACTCACCGCGGAAGATCTCCCAGTTGCTCCAGTTGGTCATGAACGGCGGCTCCTCGGCGTCGCCCGGGTCTGACCCCGGGTCCTTGAGGTTCAGGGCGCGTACCCGGCGGCGGTGCCGCGGATCCGGAGGCAGGGGGTTCCCGTTCCCCCACCCGAGGTCCGTGCCGAGCGTGCCGCCGGGCCGGTCGGGGCCGCCGGTGGGGGAGGGCGCGGCGCGGCGGAGCACCGCACACGCCGGGGCCGGTGGTACGGCGACGCCGACTGACACCGGGAAGTGTTCACCGGCCATGATGGAGCGTCAAGAAGCCGGACAGCAACGGCTGTTGGACGGTCCAGCAGTTCCTCGGCAGTTTCTCAGCAGGTCCTCAGCGGTTTTCGGCGAGCCACTTCTGCGCGGTCTCGGCGAGCTCGGCGTCACGCCCCGCCAGCATCATGCCGATCATCTGTGCGTCGCCGCGCAGGGACCAGGCGGGGTGGCCGAAGGTGGCCGGGTTGTTCTTCTCGATCAGGAAGTGGGCGGGCCAGGCCGTCCCGTACCCGATGAGCGGCAGCGCCAGCGCGTACCGCCGCCGTCCGCGGGCCAGGCCGTACACGGAGACGGCGAGGCCCGTGAGCGTGCCGGTGAGGTGGACCCAGCGGGTGGCGGCGCGGGAGTGCATGGCGACGTAATAGGGCCAGAACTCTTCGTACGAGCCGAAGGCGTGCTCGGTTGTCTGCTGCATGACGGCACGGTATGCGCAGCACGGGAAACGCGGAACCGGGCGCGGGCGGAACGTAACCGGGTGCGGGCAGAACGGAACCGGGCGCGGAAGTACCGGAACCGGGTGCGGATACGGAGAACCGGACACCGCGATTCGACGTCCGGTAGGAGAGAGAGCGGGTCGCCGGGGCCGACGGGGGTGGTCCTGGCAGCCCGCTCTCGTGTCGTCAGCGGTTGTCCAGGGGCCGCTTCGACACCGGGAAGTCGAAGAAGGTGCCGGGGAAGAGCTCGGGCTTGTGCGTGAAGTGCCACCACTCCTCGGGCAGGTTGGCGAAACCCTGCGCCGAGAGGGCGTCCTTCAACATCTTCCGGTTCGCCTTCTGTACGCCCGTGACGCGCGGGTCGTCCGTGTGCGACAGCGTGTCGAAGCAGTCGTAACCGGTCCCCATGTCGACGGAGTTGTCCGGGAAACGCTCACGCTGTGACGCGAAGCACGGCACCAGCCGCTCCCCGGGCACGTACGGGCGCGTGGCCCGGGCGGGCAGCCTCACGATCGTCAGATCGACCGTGCTGCCCCTGCTGTGCCCCGACTTCTCAGCGATGTACCCGTCCGCGAACAGCCTCGACTTGTCGACCCTGGGATAGAACTCCCGCTTCATGGCCGTGTCGTCGAGGTCCTTCGCCCACCGTACGAAGTGGTCGACGGCGCGCTGCGGCCGGTAGCAGTCGTACACCTTGAGCGAGAACCCCTGGCGCAGCAGCCCCCGCTGGGCCGTGCGCAGTGCCTCGGCGGCAGGTCTGGTCAGCAGACAGACGGGCTGCCGATACCCGCGCACCCGCTCGCCCAGGAAGTTGTGGGAGGTGGCGTACCGCATGTCCTGAAGGATCGTCGGATCGACGGACCGCAGCGATACGAACGCCGCCGGAGCCCTGGCCTCCGGCGGGGCGGGGGAGGGGCCGGCAGCAACGGACAGAAGCGCGAGGGCGGTGGCACCGAAGCCACCGAGTGCGGAACCGAAGCGTCGTCTCATGCGCCCGCTCTACCACTCGGGGACTGCCCCGGAAACCCCGTGACGCCCTACAGTCGGCGCGTGACCCACTCCCACTGCTCCCACTGCGGTACCCCCTACGCGGACACCGCGACCTGGCCCCGCAACTGCGCCGCATGCGGTCGGACGGCGTACCGCAACCCGCTCCCCGTGGCAGTCGCGTTGCTCCCCGTACGTTCCGAACAGGGCACGGGCCTCGTCGTCATCACCCGCACCATCGACCCGGGACGCGGCGACGTGGCCCTCCCCGGCGGCTTCATCGACCACGGCGAGGACTGGCGCCGGGCGGTCGTCCGCGAACTCCACGAGGAAACCGGCATCGCGGCCCCGCCCTCCGACGTCCGCCTCGCCGATGCCCTGAGCTCCCCGACCGACCACCTCCTCCTCTTCGGTCTTCTCCCCACCCGCGACCTGACGGAACTCCCGCCCCCGGCCCCCACCCCGGAAACCACCGGCTGGCACCTCCTCCACGGCCCCGCCCCGCTGGCCTTCCCCCTCCACACCCAAGCCGCCCACTCCTGGTTCACGGGCAAGTACCGCCACTCCGCCTGAGCCTCCCCGCCCGGCTTCCTCCTAGAGCCCCCGCACCCGCACCGGGACCCCGACCTCCCCACCTCCCTCCCGCTCGACCCCGACCCGCCCCTCCCGCACCCGCGACGTGAACCGCTCCACCCTCGGCTCCCCCCACCCCTCGCCCACGTCCCGCACCAACAGCCCGCTCCCCGTGCGCCCCACCGCCGGAGCCCACACCTCCAACACCAGCTCACCCCCTTCGCCCCGTACGGGAATCACCGCCCCGGCCCGCGCGAGCACCGCGATCCGCGCCCCACCCGCACCACCCATCCCACCGACTCCGGGCGCATCCACCAACACCTGCCCCGGTCCCTCATGCGCCTCGCCCGTCACGGTGTCGTACCACCGCCCCCTCGGCAGCCGCACGGCTCTTTGATCCGCCCCCGGCTCCAGCACGGGAGCCACCAACAACGCGTCCCCCAGCAAGAAGGCGTCCTCACAGTCCCGCAACGCCCGGTCCCCGGGCGCCCCCCACCACACCGGCCGCACGTACGGCGCACCGGTGAGCCGCGCCAGATGCGCCAGCGTCATGAAGTACGGCCCGAGCCGCTCCCGCTCCACGAGTGCCACCCGCGCCGCCTCCAGCACCCGCGGCCCGAACTCCCAGGGCTCCCGCCGCCCCGCGTCAATCGCCGAATGCGTCCGGAACAACGGCAGATACGCCCCCAACTGGAACCACCGCAGATACAGCTCTTCGTCCGGCCGCCCGTCAAACCCACCCACATCCGGACCCGCGTACGGAACTCCGCACAACCCCAGCCCCAGCACCAGCGACAGCGAGGCCCGCAACCCCGGCCACCCACTGCTCACATCCCCCGACCAGGTCCCCCCGTACCGCTGCATCCCCGCCCACCCGGACCGGGAGAACAAGAACGGCCGCTCCTGCGGCCGCAACCGCCGCAACCCCTCGTACCCGGCCCGCGCCATCTCCAGCGCGTACACGTTGTGCGCTTCCCGGTGATCGCCGCCCCGCCCCTCCAGGGCATGCCGCGCCGACCGGGGCAGCGTCGCGTCCCCGAACGGAGAGAACACCACCGGTTCGTTCATGTCGTGCCACACCCCGGAGAACCCCTGCGCCAGCCGCTCCGCGTACCACTCCCCCCACCACGCGCGCACCCCCGGATCGGTGAAGTCCGGAAACACGCACTCCCCGGGCCACACCTCGCCCCGCACCTCCCGCCCCCGCGCGTCCTTCACGAACGCCCCGGCCGCGACCCCGGAGTCGTACACGGCGTTCCCCGTCTCGGCCCTCACCGCCGGGTCCACGATCGAGACCAACCGCACCCCGCCCTCCCGCAACTCCCGCGCCAGCCCCGGAAGATCAGGAAACGCCTCCCGGTCCACGGTGAACACCCGGTGCCGGTCGTAGTGATCGATGTCCAGATGTACGGCGGCCAACGGCAGCCCCCGCTCCCGGTACCCGGCGACCACCCGCCGCACCTCCGCCGCGCTCCCGAACCCCCACCGCGCGTGCTGCGGCCCCAGCGCCCACGACGGAGGCAGCGCGGGCCGCCCGGTGAGCGCGGTCCACCCGTGCAGCACCCGCGCGGGCGTCCCCACCACCACCCAGCACCGCAGGGGCCCGCCCGTCATCCGCACTTCGCTGCACCCCGCCCGGTCGTGGCCCGAGCCACCCCCCTCCTCGCCCTCCCGCAACACGACCTGCCCGTCCCACGAGTTGTCGTAGAACGCCAGATGCGTCCCCGCGTCCGCCACCACGAACTGCACCGGCATCGTCAGATACAGCGGATCGTCCCCCGGCCCGAACCGCCCACCCGGATCGGTGTTCCACAACCGGTACGTCCCGTCGCGCAGCCTCGGCCCCCCACTCCTTCCCCCCAACCCGAAGAACCGCGCATCCGCCCCCACCTCCGCCCTCTGCACCCATCTGTGCACCACCACCTCCTCAGGACCCCCGGCCCCGCCCCGAGGAACCCCCTCCCACCACCTCGGCGGCAACTCCCTCCTCAACACCACCCCACCCGGCGTCCTCACCTCGATCCCGCCGTGCCGCGACACCGCCACCGTCACCCGCTCCGACACCACCCGCCACCCACCCCCGGTGTCCGGCTCCAGCACCACCCGCCCGTCCGGATCGGGGCACAACCCCGCCAACGCGTACGAGGGCTCCGGCCCGGCCCCGTCCCACCCCCAGAACACCGCCCCACCCGCCGCGACCAGAATCCGCAGCTCGGACCGCGCGAACCGGACGACCCCACCCCCCGGCAACGCCCGCGCGTCCAGCGCGAGCCCCGGCATCCGCGCCCGCTCCACCCCTCTCACCGGCAGCGCCCACGCATCCACCCGCCGCCCCCGCCACGCGTGCCGCAGGGCCCTCAGCCCCCGCGCCGAACCGATCATCCGTACCGAGCGCATCAGGTCACGACCGTCCATGCCCCTCACCCTCCCACTCGCCGTCGCCTCATCGGGCCCCGTTCAACTCCCGTTCACCCGCCCCGCGCCCCCCTCGCTCCGCACCCGCACCACGACCTCGCCCCGCCCCACCCTGGTGCGGAAGTCGATCACATGGCATCGTCCCCACCGACCCCACTCGACCGACTGCCCAGCCCACCCGCAGCAGAGCAGAACCGCAGAACCCGGGAGCCACCCATGACCTCAGCGACGCACACCGCCTCCCAGCCCGAGCCCCTCTGGCAGCCGGGTCCCGACCGCATCGCCGAGGCCGCGGTCACCCGCTTCCAGGCATGGGCCGCCGACCACCACGGCGCTCCCGCCGAAGGCGGCTACGACGCCCTCCACCGCTGGTCGGTCACCGAACTCGACACGTTCTGGAAGGCCGTCGCCGACTGGTTCGACATCCGCTTCTCCACCCCGTACGAGACCGTCATCGGCGACCGCACCATGCCGGGCGCCCAGTGGTTCCCCGGCGCCACCCTCAACTACGCCGAGCACGCCCTGCGCACCGCCGAGGACCCGGCCCGCGCCGACGACCCCGCCCTGCTGCACGTCGACGAGTCCCAGACCCCCCGGCCCGTCAGCTGGGCCGAGCTGCGCCGTCAGGTCGGCTCCCTGGCGGCCGAACTCCGCAACCTCGGCGTCCAGCCCGGCGACCGCGTCAGCGGCTACCTTCCCAACATCCCCCAAGCCGTCACCGCCCTCCTCGCCACCGCCGCCGTCGGCGCCGTATGGACCTCCTGCGCCCCCGACTTCGGCGCCCGCAGCGTCCTCGACCGCTTCCAGCAGGTCGAACCCGTCGTCCTCTTCGCCGTCGACGGCTACCGCTACGGCGGCAAGACCCACGACCGCACCGAAACCGTCGCCGAACTCCGCCGCGAACTCCCCACCCTCCGCGCGGTCGTCCACATCCCCCTGCTCGACACCCCTGCTCCCTCCGGCACGCTCACATGGTCTTCCCTCACTGAGAGTGACAACGAGCCGGTCTTCGAGCAAGTTCCCTTCGACCACCCTCTGTGGGTCCTCTACTCCTCCGGCACCACCGGACTCCCCAAGGCGATCGTCCAGTCCCAGGGCGGCATCCTGCTCGAACACTTCAAGCAGCTCGGCCTGCACTGCGACCTCGGCCCCGACGACCGCTTCTTCTGGTACACCTCCACCGGCTGGATGATGTGGAACTTCCTCGTCTCCGGCCTGCTCACCGGCACCACGATCGTTCTCTACGACGGCAGCCCCGGCTTCCCCGACACCGGAGCCCAGTGGGCCGTCGCCGAAAGGACCGGCGCCACCCTCTTCGGCACGTCCGCCGCCTACGTCATGGCCTGCCGGAAGGCGGGCGTCCACCCCGCCGCCGACCACGACCTCACCCGCGTCAAGTGCGTCGCCACCACCGGCTCCCCGCTCCCGCCCGACGGCTTCCGCTGGCTCCACGACGAATTCGCCGCACAGGACCACGACCTCTGGATCGCCTCCGTCAGCGGCGGCACGGACGTCTGCAGCTGCTTCGCCGGAGCCGTCCCCACCCTCCCGGTGCACATCGGCGAACTCCAGGCCGCCTGCCTCGGCACCGACCTCCAGGCATGGGACCCCCATGGCAAGCCCCTCACTGGCGAAGTCGGCGAACTCGTCGTCACCAACCCCATGCCGTCCATGCCGATCCACTTCTGGAACGACCCCGACGGCTCCCGCTACCACGACAGCTACTTCGACACCTACCCCGGCGTCTGGCGGCACGGCGACTGGATCACCATCACCGAGCATCACTCCGTGATCATCCACGGCCGCTCGGACTCCACCCTCAACCGAGGCGGCGTCCGCATGGGTTCCGCCGACATCTACGAGGCCGTAGAACGCCTGCCGGAAATCCGCGAATCCCTCGTCATCGGCCTCGAAGAGCCCGACGGCGGCTACTGGATGCCCCTCTTCGTCCACCTCGCCGAAGGCGCCGTCCTGGACGAGGACCTGCTCACCCGCATCAAGACCACCATCCGTACCTCCCTCTCCCCGCGCCACGTCCCCGACGAGGTCATCGAAGTCCCCGCCATCCCGCACACCCTCACCGGCAAGCGCATCGAGGTGCCCGTCAAGCGCCTCCTCGGCGGCACCCCCCTCGCCAAGGCGGTCAACCCCGGCTCGGTCGACAACATCGAGCTCCTCCACTTCTACGAGAACCTCGCCCGCACCCGCCGCTGACGAGAAGCGGAACCCTCCGGTTCACCGCCCGTACGTGGCCTCGGACTCGCCCAGCACCCCCGCGAAGTCCGAGGCCATCCGCCCCGCGGCCGCCTCACCGAAAGCCATTGTCAGTGCCCCCGGTTACTGTGAGTGAGCAATGATCGACCGAGCTCAGGGGGAGCAATGGAGCACGCCAAGAACCAAAACCGACCCACCAGGTCCGCCCGGTCCACCACGTCCACGCGCCGCATCCTGCGGCGCGAAGTCCCCAGCACCGTGGGCCTGTTGACCGACGCCGAGGACTTCGAAGCCATGAGGGCGTACCGCACCTTCACCTTCGACGACCACAAGGCATACCTCCGGCAGGTCGACCACCTGCTGAAGACCCTGTCCGCCGAAGGCATCCACACCACGGTCACGCTCTTCGACCCGGAAGAATTCGCGGACTTCTGTACGACGACGAGGCTCGACCCCGACCGCCCGGAGACCCGCGCCCGCTTCACCGCGCACGCAGCAGCCCGCGGCGTCTGCGTCCCCTACACGGGCGAACCCCTCGACAGGCTCATCCCCGTCCTCGTGGACGAAGCGCTCCGCCAGGCCACCTGGGACTGCGCGACCCTCCTCCTGGCCGACCTCGGCAACTGCGCCGACTGCGGCGAGGACATCGGCCGCGAAGCCTTCGAACGCTCCTCGCACCTCCTCGTCGCCCTGCTCAAGGGCGCCGGCCGAGGCACCCACCACCTGGTGTGCAGCGTCCCGGCAGAGAGTGAACAACTCCTCTCGGTCCTGCACGCCGAAGCAGGACCGGACGGCATCCCCGAACTCAGCGACGACGAGGGAGCCGAATTCGTGACGGTCCTCGCCGCGGGAATCGCACTCGAAAGCCCCGGCGGAGTCGTCCTGCGCACCACGCGCGACGGTGAATCCGACCGCGTCCACGGCTGGCGGCTCGACCGGGGCGGCCTGACCGCCCTGACCGAGGCCGAAGTCTTCAGCGCCTACTGCACGGACGCCATGACGGGCGAACCCGTTTCCCCGGAACCCGGCGTCGACTACTGCGCGGGATATGCCCTGGACGACCCCCACACCAACCGCCACCCGTAGAAAAGGTCCGTGGGGCCACCGGTACGAACCGGCAGCCCCACGGACCTCAACCCCGCGTCACCGCTGTCGGGTCACTCCCCGGACAGCACCGCCTGCGCGGCCACGCGGGCCTCCTCGGCGGTGTCCACGGCACGCGCCGCGGCAGCCGCCCGCTCGCACTGCGCCAGCGTGTACTTCGCCAGCGTCGCGCGCACGTACGGAATGGCCTTCGCGCCCATGGAAAGGGAGGTGACACCCAGACCGGTCAGCACACAGGCCAGCAGCGGGTCGGCCGCAGCCTCGCCACACACACCACAGCTCTTGCCCTCGGCCTTGGCGGCATCGGCCGAAGCGGCCACCAGGTCGAGAAGCGCGGGCTGCCACGGGTCCTGCAGACGCGACACCGCACCGACCTGACGGTCGGCGGCGAAGGTGTACTGCGCCAGGTCGTTCGTCCCCAGCGAAAGGAACTCGACCTCCTGCAGGATCGAACGCGCCCGCAGCGCGGCGGACGGAATCTCCACCATCGCGCCGAACTTCGCCTGGAGCCCCGCCTCACGGCACGCGTCCGCGAACGCCTTGGCGTCCGTACGGTCCGCGACCATCGGCGCCATGACCTCCAGGTACACGGGCAGACCCTCGGCGGCCTTGGCCAGCGCGGTCAGCTGCGTCCGCAGCACCTCCGGGTGGTCCAGCAGCGAACGCAGACCGCGCACGCCGAGAGCCGGGTTCGGCTCCTCGGCCGGCGTCAGGAAGTCGAGCGGCTTGTCCGCACCGGCGTCCAGCACACGCACGACCACACGCCCCTCGGGGAATGCCTCCAGCACCGTGCGGTACGCCTCGACCTGCGACTCCTCCGACGGCGCGTGCTTGCTGTCGTCCAGGAACAGGAACTCGGTCCGGAACAGGCCGACGCCCTCCGCACCCGCCTCCACCGCAGCCGGCACGTCCGCCGGTCCACCGATGTTGGCGAGCAGCGGCACCTTGTGCCCGTCGGACGTCGCACCGGGCCCGGTCGACGCGGACAGCGCCGCCTTGCGCGCGGCCGCGGCGGCCTCCAGCTCGGCCCGCTTCTCGGCGCTCGGCTCGACGAAGATGTCGCCCGTGCTGCCGTCGACGGCCACGACCGTGCCCTCGGCCAGCTCACCGGCGCCCGGCAGCGCCACCACGGCAGGCACACCCAGCGCACGCGCGAGGATCGCGCTGTGGCTGGTCGGCCCGCCCTCTTCGGTCACGAAGCCGAGCACCAGGGCCGGGTCGAGCAGAGCGGTGTCCGCAGGAGCGAGGTCCCGCGCGATCAGCACGTACGGCTCGTCGCTGTCCGGGACACCCGGCATCGGAACGCCCAGCAGACGGGCGACGATACGATTCCGCACGTCGTCCAGGTCGGCCACGCGACCGGCCAGGTACTCGCCCGCACCGGCGAGCAGCGCACGGTACGCGGCGAACGCGTCGTACACACCGCGCTCGGCAGTGCTGCCGACGGCGATCCGACGGTCCACGTCGGCCATCAGCTCGGGGTCCTGGGCCATCAGTGCCTGTGCTTCGAGCACCGCCTGGGCCTCACCGCCCGCCAGATTGCCACGCGCAATGAGGTCGGCCGCCACAGCTTCCACGGCCTGGCGAGCACGCCCCTGTTCGCGCTCGGCCTCCTCCGCGGGAATCTGCTTGGCCGGCGGCTCCAGGACCGCCGTACCCATGTGCCGAACTTCGCCGATCGCCACACCGTGGCTCACGCCGACGCCTCGCAGCGTTGTCTCCATTTCACCGTCTCCGCTAGTTGCGACGGACCTGCCGTCGCGGTGGATGTACTACCCGCCGTCATCACGGACGGCGCCGACGTTCTACTTCCAGGTGAAGAGGGCGTCGCCGGACTTCACGTCGCCGCTCTCCTGGACGTCCGCGAGGGCGTCGGCAGTGGCTTCGAGCGCCACGACCGGGCAGATCGGCGACTTGCCGGCGGCCTCGACGGCGGCCGGGTTCCAACGCACGACCTCCTGGCCGCGCGTCACGGTGTCACCCTTGTTGACGAGCAGCTCGAAGCCTTCGCCGTTCAGCTGCACGGTGTCGATGCCGAGGTGGGTCAGTACGCCGTGACCCTCGGAGTCGACGACGACGAACGCGTGCGGGTGCAGGGAAACAACGACGCCGTCCACCGGCGCTACGGCCGCGGACGGCTCGCGCACGGGGTCAATAGCTGTACCGGGACCGACCATCGCTCCGGAGAACACGGGGTCGGGGACTGCGGCGAGTCCGATGGCGCGACCTTCAAGAGGGGACGTCACGCTGGTCATGGGGGCCTCCCAGGGGCGGAGTTTGTGCGGTGCCGTCACTACCTGTCCTGGACGGCATACCTGCTTCAGCAGCGTAAGTCATAAGAAGTCCCGGTTCCGCATGAGAGGTGCCAGTTGGCGGACCTAGGGGTGCACCGGAAACGATTTGCCTCAACAACCGGTGCCATGTACTGTCGTACTCCTGCCTGACCCCAACACGTACTCACACTTCTTGTGAACCGTGTGTCGGCAGCGCCTCTATAACGTTGATCCTATCCCGGATCTCTATTTCCGTATGTCGCGGAATGAGTGGTCAGGGAGACGGAAAAGCACTGATAG